>CAISYX010000216.1 GCA_903889815.1 uncultured Gammaproteobacteria bacterium | reverse complement strand
GTTCAGCGGCATAAAAGACCTGCACCGAGTGAGCAAAAAGACCTTGGGCTTTTTGTGAAGAGAGGGCACCCAGGATGGGTGCGGGTCAGCCGCAGAACGGGAAGCCGGGTGCCCGCTGCCGGGTAGAATCCACAAAGGGCAACAAGCAGGTCTCTGACCCGCTCAGCTGAACAGCCGGTTGCGCTTTGCGTACTGCCACGTCATGAAGGCAAACAACAGCAGCAGCACCGCGCACACTGGTTCGAAGGCCGCGCCCAGCAGCGTGCGATACACCTGGGCGAAGAACAGCGCAAACAGCAGGTGCGCCGTGAACAGGAAGCCGCTCCAGAACAGCAGACACTTGGCCCAGCGCGCATCGCGCAGACCATACCAGGCGATATTGCCCAGCAGCACTGTGGCCACCAGAATCGTGCTGGGAATGATGTAATGCCGGCCGATGATGAAGGTCTGCAAAACTGCCAACGCTGCAAGGGCAGCCAGCAAGGCAAAGATCAGGTCAAACGAATACTGCAGTGAAAACCGCCCTTGCATGGCGCACCTCTTCAGTTGGCGAACTCATTGAATGACAAGTGGCACACCCGAAGCGCTGAACACCAGCGTGTCAGTGCCTTCGAGTGAATAGGCAAAGTACACCGTCAGGGAGACTTGAGGAATCCCCAGCGCGCCAAATGCCACATCGCGAAATACGGTCAGCTGTTCAATGGCCTGCAGCGGTCGTGGCGCGATGCTGCCGGCAAGCGTTGCAGGGTTGCCATCCCAGGGCACGTAACCGCCGCTGGCATTGACCTGGAAGAAGCCCAGCCCCGGCGCCGAAATCACCATGTGCGTGCGCCCCTGGCGGCCGACATGCGCTGCATCCACGGACAGATTGCCCACCAGTGACACGGCATCCCGCGCTGTGAACTGCGTGGCGAAACTGTCACTGGGGCCGTTGGGCCCGCCGGTGCGGATCACCCCCGCACGCAGGCTCGCCGCCGTGGGTGCGCCGCTGGCGGTCGCCATGCTGCGGAGCGGGCGCGTACCAAGATAACGGGCTGCCTGGAAGCGCACGGTATTCAAGGCCAGCACGGCGTCAGCGCCCCTTGTCTCGTCATCCCTGGCCACCCCGCAGGTCTGGCCCTTGCAGTTGTTGCGGCGCGGGTTTGAGAACAATGGCAGCTGCTCGCTGTTCGGGAAATGCTCATCGTAGGCCATGATCGTGTGGAAAGAACCCTCCACGCCATGCCCCAGGGACCAGGGAAAAGTGGAAATCTGCTCGCCCTTCGCTTTCTGCTCGACACGGGAATGCCCCAGCCCCAGCAGGTGACCAATCTCGTGGGCCACCGTCTTGTTGTCGCAACCGGCACCCTGACCACCCGCTACGCCAGCCCGGTAGCTGGCGCTGTAAAACGCCCGGGCGCTGGTAGACGTCATGTCACCAAAGGTCTGATATCCCCCGCCATTCGCAATGCCACACACTTCATCATTGCCATTGTGAAAACCGTCAAGCAGCACCACCAGATCCGAGCCCGTGGAGCGGCGGCGATAATCGATGTCGGCGAACACGCCTTCCTTGGCATTTATGGCATCCAGAATTTTTTCCAGACCGGTCGTTTCCGAATAAGTGATCAGGTGATAGGCCGCCGGGCGGAACACGATGCCAACCCCTGACATCGCGTACATGTCATTGGTTTCCTGAATCAGCTGGTTCAGATCCAGCACTGGGTTGCCCGTGGTGGAGGAACTCACGAATCGGGGCGTGTAAAGCAGCAGCAGGTCGATCTCGGCACTGGCACCCTCTGTCGGGCCGGAGTTGGCGCTGGCAGGGTTGGTGCTCAGAATTGCTTCGTTGAAGTCACTGATGCCGTCACTGTCCGCGTCCGCCAGGGTGTCGTTGACCACCGGGTGGAACACCACATTTTCCGCAGCCCCGAGAGAGATGGCGCTGGTCAGGAACGGCGCAGTTCGCTTTGCCGTCCGCACCCGGTAGGCAATCTCCATACTCGCACCTGCTGCCAGCGCGTTGATGGGGCAATGCAGCTCCTTGAAGGTGCCATTGCTGTACACCACATTGTTGGCCGTGCAGCCAGAGGTGCTGTCGACATACTCGGCCTGGTCCAGTGCCTCGAACACCTTGAGCGTCTCACCACTGATGACTGCACTGGATTTGTTGGTCACTGTGAGGGTCACCTGCACGGTGCTGCCCACCATCACAGGCGAATCACTGACATCCTGCTCAATACTGACATCACTGGCGCCTACTGCCTCAAAGAGCTGACCCTGCCCAAGCGGCACGGCGTCAGTGTCCGGTGGCAGCACGCGGAACTGGTCGGAGTCCTGGAACAGCCAGCCCACATAGTCGTCGCCTTCGCGCTGGGCCTGCAGTCGGTACCTGCCCTGTGGGGAGTAGATCGTTGCCAGCAGGTGGCGCTCGCCCAGCGTCATCGACACAATGTAACTGCCCGAGCCATCGTCCAGCACGGCACGCAGGCCACGATCGCCGTTGTCGAAGCGCTGTTCGCCCAGCACCATGTAGTTCAGATCACCACCAGGCAGCGGCAGCACCAGAACGCTGTCGCGCGTCAGTGCCCGCAATTCGGCGCCGGCAAGGCGGATTTCCCGCAATGCCACGGCCTCATGGGGAAGCGCCATGTCGAGGGACTCCAGCGCGCCTGCGGGCAGCCATTGCCACACAGGAGCCGCGTGAGTTGCACTCGCCAGCAGCAGACTCATGGCGAACAGAACAGGCTTTCGAAACATGGGGATACTCCGTGCTGGATCTTGTGCGGAACTGGCGGCGTTGCGCGAGGGGGACGAGGAGGCAGAGTAACCAAGCCAGCCAGTATTTGTACAGAGCCCCATCGCTATGTGGACGGGCGGGACACACTGCACCAGAGCGCCCCGCGCGCGACTCTGGCTCGGCGTTGATGTGTCCTCATTGCATTCCCGAAATGCTGATTCCTGTTATGAGCGACATTGGGGGCGTGCCATCTCAGTGCCGAGTAATGCGATCCAGCCCCCCCATCGCGAACGCCGACACCACGAAGGTCAGGTGCACAATCACGTACCACATGAGCATTTCACCATCAACATTCGTCATGTTCATGAACACTTTGAGCAGGTGAATCGACGAGATCGCCACGATACTTGCGGCTACCTTCATCTTCAGCGACGAGGCATCCATCTTGCCCAGCCAGCTCAACTCGCCGTTGCCCTTGCCATCCAGTTCCGACACGAAGTTCTCATAGCCGCTCATCATGACCATCACCAGCAGACCCCCTACCAGAGCGATGTCGATCAGGGACAACACCACCAGCACCACTTCCGCTTCGGTGGAGGTGAGAATGTGGGCGAACAGATGCAACACTTCCTGGAAGAACTTGATCAACAGAGCAATGATGGCAAGGCTCAGCCCGAGGTAAACCGGCGCGAGCAACCAGCGCGAGCGCAGCATCAGAGTTTCAATAAACTTTTCCATCGTAGGTCTCTCTCACTCAAACAAGGTATCAGGGAAGCCGACAGGCGGCCGGCACTCAAGTATATCTCAGATCGTGGGCAGGGCAGCCGGAGGGAGCCTGCTGGCAAGCGAACAGTTTTCGCGGGCAAGCCTTTATGCCCTTGGGTACGCTCCCACAAGAAGTCCACTCACTCCTTTGGGCCCTCCTCCAGGTCGCGGAAGTCACTGCGCAGAGACCTTGCTCTGACCTGAAACTGTTCACTGTCGCCGTATTCCACGAAGCGCTTGTAGCGGCTGTGTTCCACCTTGATCTGTGACGCATGCTTGATGGGGCACCAGTACTGCTCGGTGCGCGCGGCAATCTCGCCAACATAGGCCAGCAGCCCGTTGAAGTAGCCGCAGAACAGGCAGTTGGCTTTCTGAATGATGTTCAGATAAGCCAGGTAGTGACGGTCGATGACGATATAGTCCCGGCGCCTGACCTTCGGAATGCCATAGACCGGAAAGCAGATGGCCTGGTAGAGCGACACGATCAGGTCCAGGAACAGCGCCGGGAACACGCAGAGCCAGATGACCGGTGCCGTCAGCACATGCTTGAGCTGTGCATGCCGCAGGTAGTCGAACAGACGCATGGCCTGTGCCTTGTGATGGGCCCTGATCTCGTCTGTGAAGCGGACGGTGCGATCCCTTATCTCATAGGTATCAATGCGGATGCGCTGGATCTCTTCGCGCAGTTCCTTTTCCAGTGCCTTGATGCTGGTCAGCAGTTCTTCGATGCGTTTGTTCATGCAGACTCCGGGGCGAGAGCGGGCGCCGGCTGTTGTGATAGGCGGCAATGTGGGAGATTATGCCGCCTCCATGACAACTCACCCATCTTTTGTTCAATTGCAGCGTACTGGCCTTGCCGGGGCAGGACTCCTGGTCGCTGCCAGTGGTGGTGTCGGCCTGCTCGAGTCCTGGCCGTATGCGGCTTTGTGGCTGCTGCAGAGCCTGACACTGTGGACGCTGTCCTGGCAACAGGCCTGGCAACGCCGGACATTGAACCGCGCGGCGCCAGAGGCCGGCCTGTATCCCACGCTCGGCCTGGCCAATCAGCTGACCATTCTGCGTGGCCTGCTGATCGCCGCCACCGGGGGCCTGCTGTTGCAACTGCCAGACAACGTACTGCTGATCTGGGCAGCCGCGCTGCTGTATTCCATCGCCGCCATTCTGGACCGGGTGGATGGATTCGTGGCTCGACGCACCCGGCAGACCAGCCTGCTGGGCAGTGAACTGGACACCGTGTTCGACGCCCTCGGGCTGGTGGTGGCGCCACTGCTGGCCGTGCTGCTGGGCAAAATCCATGCAAGCTATCTGCTGGTCAGTGTGGCCTATTACCTGTTCAGTTTTGCACGCACACGACGGCTGCGTCTGGGTCTGCCTGTCCATCCTTTGCTGCCGAACACGCTGCGACGCACGCTCGCCGGATTCCAGATGGGCTATGTGGCCGTGGTGCTGTGGCCCCCGTTCCAGGCGCCGCTGACAGTCGTCGCGGGCATCGCCTTCATGCTGCCTTTGCTGCTGGGTTTCATCGTGGACTGGCTGGTGGTGAGC
>CAISYX010000215.1 GCA_903889815.1 uncultured Gammaproteobacteria bacterium | reverse complement strand
GACTATGAGTACTTTGCCGGTCATCGGGGCTCCTCAGAATGGTGTACCACTGCTGCACCTAATCGATGTTTCTGTCAGGATGCGGGAAGTGAATGCTGAAGCAGCTCTTGCCACTTTCGGTTCGGCGATATGACAGCTGAGCTTGGTTAGCTTCGCACAGTTCCTTGGAGATATAAAGTCCGAGTCCGGTGCCGGAAGTTTCCGTGGTGTGGAAGGGTTCGAAGAGATGCTCCTCTGTTTCGGGATCCACTCCTGCGCCTTCATCAATGACATTCAGGTAGGGTATCTGGTTTTCATTCTGCCCTGCCATTCCTGCTTCCATTGACAGCGTAGTGAAGCCCGTCTTGCGCGCACTGTAACGCAGGCCATTTTCGAACAGATTGTTCAATATCTGCTCGAGCTGACTGACTATGACGCGCACTTCGGTGTCAGGAGGAGTAACTGCAATCGTGATGGTGCCATTGAGCTGATGCGTTGTTCAGTAGTTCTCGACGAAGTGCGTCAGCCAGTCCCGCAGATTCACGCTTTCGCTTGCTTCCTGGCGCTGGCGGGACATCAGCAGTACGTCTTCTATGATGTTGTTGACGCGGGCGCAGTGATTCAGAATGATCTCAACAAGCCTTTTCTCGGCGGGCGCCAATGCCGGCGCTTCATCAAGGAGCTGGCCGGCGTGACTGATGGCGCCCAGCGGGTTGCGGATTTCGTGGGCGATGCTCGCCGTCAGTCTGCCCAGCGAGGCGAGTTTCATTTGCCGCACGCGCTGAATCATCTGACTGCTGTCCTCCAGAAATATCAGTATGCTGGATTCGGAACTTGGCGTCAGAAACGCGAAATTGGCCTGGATCTGCGGGCTGGACTTGCTGAAGCCGAAAGTGGGAAGGCGACGGTTCGCGTTCTGGCGCCAGAGGTCAAGCTGCTTGCGCAGCACCACGGGCAGCACGGCAGCAGGAGTGACATCATCGGCGTCGCTGGGATGACGCAACATGCGGTGGGCTGCATCATTGGAGGTCAGCACAGCACCCGCTGGGTCCACAACAAGAATCCCAGTGCGCATGCGCTTGATGATCAGTTGATTGAGTTGCTCCAGGTAGAGGATGCTGCTCGCTTGCGCGGCAGCCAGATGCGCGCTCAGTCGCATGCGCTCCGCCAGTGACTCCAGATAAAGGGACGCCGCCAGCAGCAGCGCGCCTGAATGTACTGGTTTGCCGGGACACTCATGCGCAGGCTGAGATAGGCCTCACTGAAGATGATGGCAATACTGGCGATAGCGGCAAGAAAAGTGCTCATGCGCTTGCGCAGCAACAGGCTGCCTGCCGCGACGGTCACCAGGTGCAGAAGTGCCAGGCCGCTCTCTACTCCACCGGAGGCATGACTGAGCAAGGTCAATGCAAGAATGTCGCCTATGAACAACCCGCTGATCAGCCTTTGCGGTACTTCCCTGTGTTGAGTTCTCCGAAATACCAGCAGCACCAGCAGACTTGATGCGGTATAGGCCAGCGCAGACTGCAGAAACAGCGCCGGTACCAGATTGCCCAGCTGCGTGGAGATGGGGTTCGTGAGGAAGCTTGCCAGCAGGATAGCGGGAAGCGCGAGACGATAGAGATTGTAAATCTGCAGTATCCGGAGGTTCTGATCTGGAGGAGGCGTGGCATCCATGAAGGCTGGTAGTACTGGCGTCGGATTGAGGCGACGCGGCAATTTGCGTTTTACTATTGGGAAGTGTTTGTCGGACAATATCGCACTTGCCTGCCAATAGCCAATTTCACCCGGATGCAGTGGCGCAGAGTCAGCAATTCTTACATGGGGCGTGTATGCCAGAGCAGTTAACGGTAGTGATGGCTCAGCTGAATCTGCTGGTCGGCGACATCCAGGGCAATACTGGCAAGCTTATTGCCGCCGCGCGGCGCGCGCGGGACGAGCTTGCTGCCGACATCATCGCGTTTCCGGAGCTTTCTCTCACCAGCTATCCTCCTGAGGACCTGCTGTTGCGTCCCAGTCTGAAGGGACGTATTGAGCGCGCCCTGCAGCGCATCCTCGACGCCGACCTGGATATCCACATGATCGTGGGTCACCCTTTGCATGAAGGCGGTCGTCTCTACAATGCTTTGTCTGTCCTGCACGGGCGCGACGTACTGACTACCTATCGCAAGCAGTGCCTGCCCAATTACCGGGTCTTTGACGAGCGCCGTTACTTCTCGTCGGGTTCGTCGCCCTGCGTCCTTGCAATCAAGGGGGTGCGGGTGGGACTGACCATTTGTGAAGACATGTGGGAAGAGGGACCGACAGAGCAGGTCGCAGAAGCCGGAGCTCAGCTGCTGATCAATATCAATGCCTCGCCGTTTCATCGGGACAAGTTGCTCGAGCGCCAGGCGCTGCTGGCAACCAGGGCTCGCAGCGCAGGCCTGCCGATCATCTATGTCAATCTGGTAGGCGGGCAGGACGAGCTTGTGTTCGATGGCAGTTCCATGGCCGTTTCGCCACACGGTGTGGTTCAGGTCCTGGCCCCTTCGTTTGCAGAAGGGCTGTTTCCGGTGCATTTGCAGCACACTGGTGCTGTTCTTGACATACGACAGGAGACGGCGGCCATCGCGCAGCCCGACTGTACCGAAGCCTCTCTATATAAAGCGCTGGTCCTGGGCGTGCGTGACTACGTTTCCAAGAATGGCTTCAAGGGAGTTGTGCTGGGCTTGTCAGGGGGCATCGATTCAGCTTTGACGCTCACCGTGGCAGTCGACGCATTGGGCAGAGACATGGTGCTGGCAGTCATGATGCCCTTTTCCTATACGTCTCAGCTCAGTCTTGACCTGGCCCGCGAGCAGGCTGCACGACTCGAGGTGCAGTACCGGGTTTTGCCTATCGTGGAGTCGTACAACAGTTTTGTCGACACGCTCAGCACCGAGTTTGCCGGCTTGCCCGTAGAGGTCACAGAGCAGAACATCCAGGCTCGCTGCCGTGGTGTGCTGCTCATGGCGATCTCCAACAAAAAGGGTCTGCTGGTGCTGACAACTGGCAACAAAAGCGAAGTGGCCGTTGGCTACTGCACGCTTTATGGCGATATGGCTGGCGGGTTCGACGTGTTGAAGGATGTTCCCAAAACCATGGTCTACCGTCTGTGCGACTGGCGCAACTCGCAACCCGATGCGGCGGACGGTCCGCTCATACCGCTGCAGGTCATCGAGCGAGCTCCGTCGGCAGAGCTTGCGCCCGGACAAGTCGATCAGGACAATCTGCCGCCTTACGAAGAACTGGATGCCATCCTCGAGCTCTACGTTGAGCAGGACTGCAGTGCCGCCGACATTGTCGCGCGCGGCTTCCCGGAGGCCGCGGTGCGGCGGGTGCTGCGCCTGGTAGACGTCAATGAATACAAGCGCCGGCAAAGCGCCGTAGGTGTGCGTCTGACGCAGCGCGGCTTTGGCAGGGACAGGCGCTATCCCATTACTTCCGGCTGGGAGCTGGGAGACTGACTGATCAAGGCGTTTTCAAACCGCTTCATTCAACTATTAAACAGGTACTCATGTGAAAGAACACATATTCAGCACGCTGTCTGACTCGCGCGACTACCTGCATCGCTTCATGAGCGATGCAGACAATGTAGAGGCTATTGCCCGCGCAGCGAGTGTGATGATTGCCACGCTGCATGGCGGCAAGACCATTTACAGCTGCGGCAACGGCGGATCGATGAGTGATGCCATGCACTTCGCTGAAGAGCTGACCGGCCGCTACCGGCAGAATCGCAGGGGGCTCTCTGCAGCCGCCATCAGTGATGCGGGGCACATCAGCTGCGTTGCCAATGACTTTGGCTACGAGTACATCTTTTCCCGCTATCTGGAAGCCCGTGCCTGTCCCGGCGATTGCCTGCTGGCTATCAGCACCAGTGGCAGCAGTCGCAATGTCATCAAGGCGGCGGAATTTGCGCGTGAGAATGGTGTCAGTGTGGTGAGTCTTACCGGAATGCCACGCTCTGCGCTCGGCGCGCTGGCGACGGTGGACATCAGCGCTGGCCAGAGCCGGTTCGCTGACCGTGTGCAGGAAGTGCACATCAAGATAATCCACATATTGATCGAGTTGATCGAACGTGAATTCTGTCCCGAAAACTACTGAGGGTTTCAGCCAAGCAGGCCGAACGTCAGAATATTGAGCAGGGAGCGCGATTCTTCCGGCGCTTCCATCTCGGGATTCTCTGGCTGCAGCGGTCGCTGCGTAGGCGCCAGCGGCGTATTGTCGACATTATTGCCAAGCAGCCCGAACGAGGCCGTGTACAGCAAAGAGGGGTTGGTGACATCGTTTCTCACGATGAAATTGCCGCTTTCGTCCAGCGCAGGATGCTCCGGGAAGTTGGACTTCAGCAACGTCAGTGATGTGCCAGCCAGATCATCCAGGCCCATGCGCAAATAGCACTCCACCATGATCGCCACGCCGTCTGCCACCAACGGGCTGCCCTGGAAGTTCTCCACGACATAGCGTCCGCGATTGAGCGCTGCAACGTAGGCGCGTCGTCCAAGATAGTAGTTGGCAACGTGAATCTCATAAGCAGCCAGAGTGTTGCGCAGGAATATCATGCGGGCACGGGCATCCGCGGCATAGTCACTGTCAGGATAGAGAGCCAGCAGCAGTGAGAATTCGGCGAATGCGTCACGTGCTCCGCCGGGGTCGCGCTTGGATGGGTCCGTTGGCAGAAAGCGCGCCATAAATCCCGATTCCTCCGCAAAAGACGCCATGCCTTTCATGTAGTAGGCATAGTCGATGTTGGGGTTGTCCGGGTGCAGGCGGATGAAACGGTCGGCTGCCGTGCGTGCTGCCTCCAGATCGAGATTGCTGTAGTAGGCGAAGATCAGCTCCAGCTGGCCCTGAGCAGCGAAGCGGCCGAAGGGGAAACGCGACTCAAGCGCCTCATAAGTGGCAATGGCTGAGCGGTAATTGCGGGAGTTGAGCTGGCGTTGTGCTGTGACATAGAACTGCTCTTCGGTGTCGAGGCCCGCAAATTCGTCGCGCTCCTCGCCGTCGAAAATGGAGCAGGAGGCCAAGGCAAGGCAAAGCGTTATCAGGAACAGAATTCTCACGCGACGACAACCTCTGGAATGCCGACGGCCGTGCCGCGGGCGAAAACTAGTGAAATCTGCAGGGCCTTTAGCGGGTATAATGCCGCCCGCCTGTCCAGGAGCCGAACCAATCCGACCTTTCTCCGATGGAGCCGTATTTAACCACAGCAACCGACGCAAACCCAAGGTGTGCTGTATTGTTTGTTCCCCGCTCGTGTGGCGGGGCTTTGAGTGATCTGGATTCATGACGACGAAAATTTCTCTGCAAGCCCTTGTTCCGCCGACGCATGATGGCAGCCGACTGGACCAGGCAGCCGCTGCCCTGTTTCCAGAGTATTCCCGGGGGCGCCTGCAGACCTGGATCAAGGAAGGTGGGCTATTGGTCAATGGCAAGCAGCTCAGAGGCAAGGACAAGATCAATGCCGGCGACAAACTGGTGCTGGAAACTGTGCTTGCCATCGAAGAAGCCCATGCTCCAGAAGATGTAGACCTGAATATCGTTTATGAAGACGACGACGTCATCGTCCTCAACAAACCCGTGAATACGGTGGTACATCCCGCAGCCGGCAATCGCACGGGGACACTCCTCAACGGCCTGCTGCACCATTGCCCGCAGCTCAAGGAAATTCCCCGGGCCGGCATTGTGCATCGCCTGGACAAGGACACGACTGGCCTGATGGTGGTAGCCAAGACACTGCAGGCCCATCGCATTCTGGTAAAGCAGCTGCAGCGCAGGGAAGTGGAGCGGGAGTACGAGGCCATCGTGATTGGTGTGATGACGGCAGGGGGCACCGTGGATCTGCCATTGGGCAGGCACCCGGTACACCGGCAGAAACGCGCGGTCATCGAGAATGGCAAGGACGCAGTGACGCACTATCGCGTGCTGAATAGAGTCCGCGCCCATACCCATGTGGTCGTCCAGCTAGAGACTGGTCGCACGCACCAGATTCGCGTGCACATGAGCCACATTCGGTATCCGCTGGTGGGCGACCCCCTTTACGGTGGTCGTTTGCAGATCCCGCGAGGCTGCAGCGGCGCGCTAACGCAGTCACTCAAGGATTTTCGCCGCCAGGCGCTTCATGCCCGTCGCCTCGGATTTGTCCATCCCCGCACAGGTGAGGAGCTCAGCTGGGAAGCTGCGCTGCCCGATGACATGCAGGCGCTTCTCGTCGTCCTGCGCGAGGACCAGTGAGCACTCCCGGATTGCTTGTGCCTGACTGGCGCGTGCCGGACGGCGTCATCGCGCGCGTGTCGAATCGGCTAGGGGGCGTTTCGCCATCACCCTTTGACAGCTTCAACCTGGCGCTGCATGTCGATGATGCTCGCGACAAGGTGCTGCGCAATCGCCGGTTGCTTCAGTCAGGGTTGCCAGCAGGGATGTCGCTGCAATGGCTTGAGCAAGTCCACGGCACAGTTGTCGTTGATGCGGATGAAAATGCAGTCGAGCGCTGTGGCGATGCGGTGTATGTTGAAAAACGAGGCATGGCTGGTGCGGTTCTGACGGCAGACTGCCTTCCCGTGTTCTTCGCTTCGCGCTCGGGGCAACGCGTCGCCGTTGCCCATGCCGGCTGGCGAGGGCTGGCCGCCGGCATCCTGGAGAAGACTCTTGCACGATTTCCCGATGCTGGCACTGATATCCTGGTGTGGCTTGGCCCTGCCATTGGGCCCTGCCATTTCGAGGTGGGTGCGGAAGTTCGTGCGGCCTTTCTGGATGCCTGCCCGAATGAAATCTCCCGCCAGCGCTTGCAGGAACTGGCGTTCCGTCCGGCACAGACTGGCGGCAAGTATTTTGCGGACCTTTATGTTCTTGCCCGTGAGCGACTAGCACACTGCGGTGTCACCTCCGTCAGTGGAGGCGGGTTGTGTACTTTCTGCGATGCGGATCACTACTACTCGTATCGACGCAACAGCCGAACCG
>CAISYX010000214.1 GCA_903889815.1 uncultured Gammaproteobacteria bacterium | reverse complement strand
GACATGCCTCTGCCGTCCGAACTCGCAGACATTGTGCCGGAGCCGCCGGCGGGCCAGGATTGAGCCATGGATCAACGTAACAACGCCACCTGGGTGGTCTACCTCACTTTCGTCGTCGCCTTTCTGCTGGCTGTCGTGCCTCTCCCCGAGTGGGCGATGAATTACCGTCCGCAGTGGGTTGCAATGGTGCTGATCTACTGGGCGATGGCGCTGCCCTATCGTGTCGGCATTGGCTTCGCCTGGGTGGCTGGCCTGCTGGTCGACATTCTGGATGGCTCGCTGCTCGGTCTCCATGCGGTGGCTCTGGCAATCATTGCGTATATCACCCTGAGTCTGCATCAGCGTCTGCGCATGTTTTCCTCGCTGCAGCAGAGCGCCGTCGTTCTGGCCATGACAGGACTGTACATGCTGATGACACACTGGATGAAAATTGCGGCCGACCAGGCAGTCACCTCCGATCTGTTCTTCCTGCTCGGCCCCCTTTCCAGTGCCTTTCTGTGGCCCTGGGTATTCGTGCTTCTGCGGCAGATGCGCCGTGGGTTCAGCGTTCGCTAATCCCCTTTATCCAGTCCAGGTGCGCCATGGCCCCCATCGTCAGTCCCGCGTGTCCCGGCATCGTCCTTGCCTCTGCCTCGCCCCGTCGCATGGACCTGCTCAGTCAGATTGGCGTGGTCTTCTCTGTCGCTGAGCATCAGGTGCTGGAAGAGCCCCGCGCAGGCGAAGCGCCCCAGGTCTTTGTGCAACGCATGGCACTGGAGAAAGCGCGGTCGGCGCAGAGTCTTCTGCCCGGTCAGTCTCTGCCTGTGCTGGGGGCAGATACCATTGTTGTTGCGGCTGGCCAGATCATGGGTAAACCGCGTGACCGTGACGATGCGCAGCGCATGTGGCGTTTGCTTTCCAGTGCCGAGCACCAGGTGCTTTCCGCGGTGGCTCTTTGTCTGGGATCGCGGGCTGAAGTGCGAATGTCAACGACTGCCGTGCGTTTTCGGACACTGAGTTCAGCCGAATGTGCCAGTTACTGGGCCAGCGGCGAACCTTTGGGCAAGGCCGGTGCCTATGCCATTCAGGGGCTCGGAGCCCTGTTCGTAGAGCACATTGCTGGCAGCTACACCGGGGTCGTGGGTTTGCCGCTGTTTGAGACGGCCGAACTGCTGGGGCTCTTCAATGTGCGTACAGCGCTGAGCGAGCTGCCTGGGGGCCTGACATGAGCGAGGAGATTCTGATCAATGTCACTCCGATGGAGACGCGCGTCGCCCTGATCGAGAATGGTCTTCTGCAGGAAATATTCGTGGAGCGTCCGCACAGCAAGGGCCATGTGGGTGATATCTATCTGGGCAAAGTGGTGCGCGTCATGCCCGGCATGGAAGCAGCCTTTGTGGACATCGGGCTCGAACGCGCTGCATTCATCCACAGCGCCGACATCTCGCCAATCAGCCCCGAAGGCTTCGAAGTGCGAGACCCCAATCCGGCCCCTATTCAGAATCTGGTGCGTGACGGGCAGTTGATCGTGGTGCAGGTCGTCAAGGACCCGATTGGCACCAAAGGCGCCCGGCTGAGTACGCACCTCACATTGCCATCGCGCAATCTGGTCTACCTGCCTCGCAGCACGCACTTTGGCATCTCCCAGCGACTCGAAAATGAAGAAGAGCGCGCGCGCCTGCAGGCAGTTGTCCAGCAGGGCATCCTTCAGGAGGAAATGGCTGGGCGCGGAGGCTTCATCATTCGCACAGCTGCCGAAGGTGCGGGTCTGGAGGATGTTCTTGAAGATATCCGGTTTCTGAAAAAGTTGTGGACGGCTGTGGAGCGGCGCATTGGCGACAGTCGTGATGTCCACATTCTCTATCGCGACGTGCCCTTGTACATGCGGGCTATGCGCGATCTGATCACCCCCCAGATCGAGAAGATCCGGGTGGATACACCAGCGGCCTGCAGCGAGATAGCGCGCTTCGTCGACGACTTCATTCCGGAGTTTCGCAGCAAATTGGAACTCTATGCCGGTGAAAGGCCGATCTTTGACCTCTATGGCATCGACGATGAGATCAACAAGGCACTGGGTCGTCAGGTGAAACTGAAGTCCGGGGGTGATCTGATCATCGATCAGACCGAGGCGATGGCAACCATCGACGTCAACACAGGCGCGTATCTCGGCAGCAAGAACCATGCGGAGACCATACTCAAGACCAATCTTGAGGCGGCCACTGCAATCGCCAGACAGCTGCGTATACGCAATCTTGGTGGAATCATTATTCTGGATTTCATCGACATGACCGACCCGGAACACCAGCGGCAGGTGCTGCGCACTTTGCAGAAGGCGCTGGAGAAAGATCACGCGCGCACGACAATTACCGGCATGTCCGAGCTCGGCCTCGTGGAGATGACACGCAAGCGCACCCGCGAGAGTCTCGGCCAGCTGCTGTGCAGCGAGTGCGCTGTCTGCAAGGGGCGCGGGCGGGTCAAGACCGCCGAAACCATCTGCTATGAAATTTTTCGAGAGATCATGCGGGTTGCACGTGTCTACGAGAACGATGTCATCCTGGTCATGGCCTCGCAGGGCGTGGTGGACAGGCTGCTGGATGAAGAGTCAAGCACCCTCGCTGACCTGGAAGAATTAATAGGCAAGACGGTCAGGTTTGAAGTGGAACCCATGTATACTCAGGAACAGTTTGACGTTGTGCTGTTCTAGGGTGCCACCTGCTGCCCGCGCAATGTCGCTGGCTCCGAGCCGATGTCGCCATGATCGCCACCTTATTCAAGAAGACAGTTTCCCTGAGCATTGCTCTGGCACTTGCGCTGCTGATGCTCATTGCTGTCTATGTCAGTGTCGGGCGTCAGCTGATGCCCTACGTTGGCGACTACCGTGAAGACATCGAATCGCAGCTCGCCGCCAGCATTGGGCAGCGGGTTCAGATCGGGGCCATTGAAGGTGGCTGGCGGCGCTTCAATCCGGTGCTCACTCTGCAACAGGTGCTGATTTTTCCGGCACTGGCATCCTCCACCGAGCAACTCGTGTTGCTCGACAACCTCTCCCTGGAAATCGATACCCTGGCCAGTCTGCTGCAGCGCAAACTTGTTCTGCGTGCCGTGGAGATTGCCAATCCTGAGTTTACTCTGCGTGAAGACGCCAGCGGGCGCTGGCAGATTGCCGGGTTCGAGGCCTCCCCCGGGACGCAGCTGACTCTGGATCAGGTGCTGGAGCTGTCATCCCGCGTCAGCAATCTCAGTCTCAGCAATCTTGTCGTCTCACTGGTGCGCAATGATGGTCGCATAGTCCTTTTCGAGCGCAGCCGGCTGCAACTGCAGAATCGCGGAGCCCAGCACTACATGCACGCCGAGCTGCTTCAGGCGGGCGTCATCGGGCCCGTCAGCATTGCGGCCGAGCTGACGGGCAACACGCGTGAAACGCTATCAGGTCAGCTGTATGTCCGGCTTCCCGAAAATGATTATTCCGGAATCGTGTCAGGTCTGACAGTCGGCGGCGCGCAGCTGCAGTCAGTGGCTGGCACGACCGAGATGTGGGCGAAGATGGAAGCAGGGCAGCTGCATTCCGCGCAGGGCAATGTGGCGCTGTCGAAGCTGGGGCTCGGCCTGGTCGATGGTGGGCCCGTGATCGAACTGAGCGATGCCGGCACCCGCTTTTTCGTGCAACGTCAGAAGGAGACCTCCGTTTGGGAGGTATGGGCGCAGGATCTGCGCATGCAATTGGACGCTCTGGTCTGGCGCGAGAGCACCGCCTATTTGAAAGTCGTGCCGGATGCTTCAGTCGAACTGATTGCCGATTCAGTCAACATCGGGATGCTGAGCGCCATCGTTACCCAGCTTGACGTCTTCGAACCACTGGCTGATGTGCAGCTGTCAGAACACAATCCTCGGGGTGAGCTGCAGAACCTCAATCTGCGCTGGCTTCTGTCCCAGGCCGCTGTTGCAGCGGCCCAGCCCCGGCTTTCGCTGTCGGCGAATCTAAGCGATGTCAGTATCAATGCGCGCGCCGGCGTGCCGTCACTATGGGGAATGGACGGCTACCTGGAGCTGGGACTGGATGCGACATCGCAGCGTCTGACAGGGCTGGCTGAGGTGGACTCCAGTCGCTTCATGATGCAGTTGCCAGACATGTTCACCGATGTCTGGGCTTATGATCGGGTCAATGGGCGTGTCAATTTCGCCCTTGATATGGAACAGGGGCAGCATCTGCGGTTTGTCAGCAGTGTGATTGTTGCCGAGAACGACATGCTCAAGGGGCATGCGCGCTTTGCGACCGACTTCCGCAAGACCTCCGAGACTGAGCGCACGTCGACACTGGATCTGATGGTGGGGCTGGCAGAAGGTGACATCAGCCGCAAGTCGGTGTATCTGCCCCGTGGCCCCAAAGTCCCGGAGAACCTGCGCAATGTCATGAACTGGATCGATGGAGCCATCGTGGGTGGCGATGCATTCAGCAGCGGCCTCATCTTCCGTGGATCTGTGTTGCCTGACACGTCTGACACAGAAAGAACCTTGCAGCTGGTCTTCAATGTCGAGGACGGCACACTGGTCTACGGACCCGATTGGCCAGCATTGGAACAATTGGAAGGGCACGTTGTGATTGCGGACCAGAATGTCGATATCCACGTCAGCTCCGGACAGACCCTTGGCCTTGGCTTCTATGCGACCAATGCCACCATTCGACCCAATGCTCCGGGGCCGGGCAGTTTTCTGGCGATCACCGGTCGCGGTCATGGCACGGCGAGCCAGGCGATGGCGTTTCTTGCCCAGGCGCCTGCGACGCGTGGAATTGGCGCGCTGATTCAGAACTGGGAAGGCCTCGGCAACGTCAATCTGGGTGTGGGTCTTGGTATACCGCTTGACGTCCCTGGCAGCGAGCCTGGTGTCGATGTTGCCCTGCAACTCCAAGGCAACGCATTGACCATTCCGGAGTTCGATCTGCAATTTGACGCGATCAGTGGTGATCTGCGCTTCAATACCCAGACCGGTCTGCAGGGAGATGCCCTGCAGGCAAGCCTGTTCGGAGAACCCGTCACGGTCAGTCTCAGCAGTGCGGCAGATGCCGGGCGTACGACTACCACTGCAGTCGATATTGCCGGCAAGGTCAGTGTGCAGGCCTTGAGTGCCTGGCCGCGACAAAGTCGCTTCGTCGTGGATCTGCTGTCACGCATCAATGGTGAAATGGACTACGTGGCACGTCTTGACGTCGTCCAGCCGGCAGCTGGTGCTGACACAGCGTCAGGTATTGTTGCACAGCGGCGTCTCAACATTCAGTCCGCACTTCAGGGAGTGCAACTGGACTACCCGGCACCTTTCAAAAAGGCTGCTGGCGACACTACGAACTTGTCCCTGGACATCGACTTTCTTGACGATCGTCAGGAGATACGTGCCAGTCTTGCTGACCTTGCATCACTGAACATCGGCATTGCTGGCGGTCGCGTCAGGGACGGATTGGTGTATCTGGGCGCGCAGGACCAGACGCTGAATGTGCGGCGCCTGAATGCCAGTGCCCCCGGTATCGACGTGGTGGGCAGTCTCCCGGAACTGGATCTGCAGGCGTGGATTGATACTCTTCGCAGTACGGCGCCTGCAGGTGCTGGTGCAGGCACATCCACTGGCACTTCTGCAGGCTTCGGAAGTCTTCGCGACGTGCTCAATCTGGCGGATGTCACTGTTGGCAGTCTGCACGCATTCGGCCAGACGGCGCCGGCGGTGAATGTGCAGGTGCTGGCCGAGGATCGGGCGTGGCACTTTGCACTGGCCAGCGACATGATTGCCGGCGACGTCCGGCTGCCCTTTGGTCGCAGCGCGCCATTGCAAGTACATTTGACCCACCTGCATCTGCCGGCTCCGGAAATCCCGGAGCCTCCGGAATTGAATCCGGCGCTGGCGAATTTCATGGGACCTCCGGAACCTCCGGAGCGCGTTGATGCCTTGCAGAACATTGACCCGCGACGGTTCGCTGCCATGCAGTTCTCAGCTGACAGCATCATGCGCGGCGAGGCCGACTTCGGCCGCTGGGCATTCGCCTTGCATCCGACGCCTGCCGGCGCCGAGTTCACCGATGTCGTGATCGAGGCACGAGGTGTCCGTGCGGGGCGTGAGTCGGAAGAGGGGCGTTTTCTATGGATCTATGATGGCAAGGCACATCATAGCTACATGAATGCTGTGCTCGAGGCGGGCGATCTTGGCGCAGTGCTGAGTGCGTTCGGCTATGCGCCCAGTCTGCAGAGTACCAGCGCGCTCTTCAATGCCAGTCTGGACTGGCCGGGAAGCCCGGCATTTTTTGCGTCAAGCTCGCTCAGTGGCAATCTGGACATGCACATCAACGAGGGCCGTTTTCTCCAAGGCACTGCAGGGGCTGGCAACAGTGCTCTGAAGCTGATCAGCATCATCAATTTCGATGCGGTTATGCGGCGGCTGCGTTTCAGTGATGATCTTCTGCGCAGCGGTCTCTCCTACGAGCAGATCATCGGTGAAATGACGCTAAGCAAGGGGGTTGTCACCATTCAAGACCGCTTGCAGATCATCGGTCCGGCGAGCCTGTTCCAGATTGCCGGCCAGGTTGATCTGGCGCGCCAGACGATTGATGGCAGCATGTTCATTACTCTGCCGATCAGTGACAACATTCCGTGGATGAGTGGAATTGCCGTGCTCAACAATCTCATCAACTGGCAGGTTGCAGTGGGAGTGTTCCTGTTCGATCAGATTTTTGGAGATCAGGTGGACAGCCTGACGAGTGCACAGTACATCCTGCAGGGGCCCTGGGAGGGTCTGGAACCTCGCCTGAGCCAGGTGTTCGGCGCACCCGCGACCAACCCGGCGCCAGGCACTGGTCCCGCGGCGCCACCGCTGGCTCCTGCCGGCGATGCCTCCGTCCCACAGGCTTGATCCACTGGAGTTTTGAAGGAGAGTGAGATGAATCACAAAGCGGCTGTAGTTCAGATGGTCAGTTCCGGGGATGTACACGCGAATCTGCATGCGGCCTCCAGGTTGATCACCCAGGCGCACGAGCAGGGAGCCGGGCTGATACTGCTCCCCGAAAATTTCGCTGTCCTTGATGGCGGGCCGTTGAGCCAGTTCGCGGAGGCAGAGGGCAATGGGCAGGGGCTGCTGCAGGGATTCCTCAGGCAGCAGGCTCAGGAAAAAGGGGTCTGGTTGATTGCAGGCAGCCTGCCTCTGAGCACGCGCCCGCAGATCGCCGGAGAAGTGTCCCCGGAGCAAGTGTCAGGAGGACGGGTGCGCCCCGCCTGTCTGGTGTTTGATCCGCAAGGCGAGATGGTTGCCCGCTACGACAAGATGCATCTTTTTGATGTGCAGGTTGATGATCGCCAGGCGCAGTACTCGGAATCACGCAGTTTCGAACCAGGATCCCAAGTCGTCTGTGTGGATGCCCCTGTGGGACGCATAGGATTGAGTATCTGCTACGACCTGCGTTTTCCCGAGTTGTATCGCAAGCTGCTGGGGCAGGGAGCGGAGATCCTCACCGTCCCATCTGCCTTCACGAAAGTGACGGGAGAAGCGCACTGGGAGGTACTGCTGCGTGCACGTGCGATCGAAAATCAGTGCTATGTGCTGGCGGCGAATCAGGGCGGTGTCCACAATGCCACCCGCGAGACCTGGGGACATTCCATGATTGTTGATCCCTGGGGGCGTGTGCTGGCCCGCATCGAAAGTGGCGAAGGCGTCGCAGTGGCAGACATTGACCTGAGTGCCTTGCATGCCTTGCGAAGCAGAATGCCCATACAGAGTCATCGGCGCTTGTAACAACAGTGCGCACAGGTTGAATCGGCATTCTGCTTTCTCGTATCATGCGCCGCCCGCCCCATTTGCCGCGGTCTT
Organism: uncultured Gammaproteobacteria bacterium; assembly: GCA_903889815.1. Lineage (GTDB taxonomy): Bacteria > Pseudomonadota > Gammaproteobacteria > Pseudomonadales > Pseudohongiellaceae > UBA5078. Next base: position 506 of record CAISYX010000214.1, on the reverse strand, counting down.
GCCATGGAAATGTCCTGTGACCCTCGATAAAAGTCTGCTCACCAACTTGTTTGCCGGCGTGCTGGCACTGATCGGCCTGTTGCCCTTTTCTGCTGCTCCATGGTTCATGAGCGTTGGGCTGTTCGCATTGTCCGGCAGCGTAACCAACTGGCTGGCTATTCACATGCTGTTCGAGCGTGTACCCGGCTTCTACGGGTCGGGTGTCGTGCCATTGCACTTTGAAGAATTCAAGCGCGGCATCCGCAAGCTGATCATGCTGCAGTTCTTCAGCCAGGAGAACATCGACAAATTCATGCAGCAGTCGGGCAGTGTGGCCCGCGGACTGGATGCCGAGATTCAAAAGCTGGTCAACAAACTGGATCTGGAGAAGGCTTTTGACGCCTTGCTCGATGTCATCATGGCGTCGTCCTTCGGCACCATGCTGGGAATGTTTGGCGGAAGAGATGCGTTGAATTCGCTGCGTGAACCCTTCGTGCGCAAGATGCGCGAGTACTTTCTGGGTGTGG
>CAISYX010000213.1 GCA_903889815.1 uncultured Gammaproteobacteria bacterium | reverse complement strand
GCCTCTGCTGGCCGTGCTGCTGGGCAAGATCCACGAAAGTTACCTGTTGGTCAGCCTGGCCTATTACCTGTTCAGCTTTGCGCGCACACGACGGCTGCGTCTGGGTCTGCCCGTCCATCCTCTGCTGCCGAACACCTTACGGCGCACACTCGCCGGATTCCAGATGGGCTATGTGGCGGTGGTGCTGTGGCCCCCGTTCCAGGTGCCGCTGACAGTCGTCGCGGGCATCGCCTTCATGCTGCCTTTGCTGCTGGGTTTCATCGTGGACTGGCTGGTGGTGAGCGGGCGCATTGACGCCTCCCGCGCCCCCGCCTTCGACGCGCTTGCAAGCCTGAGCACGCGGTGGCTGCAGCCGCTGCTGCGGGCCATTCTGCTGAGTGCCTTGCTGAGCCTGAGCCTGCTTGAAGGTGGCGCCGTGACGCCTCTGCTCAGCGGCGCCTTCGCTCTGGCGGCACTGCTGATTCTCACAGGCTTCGGCGCCCGCCTGGGTGCGCTGTTGTTGCTTCTGATACTGGCATGGCAGGTGCCCTTTGCCGTCACCTCGCCGCTGTTCCTGCTTCTGCTGTTCAGCACCGTCGGTGTTCTGCTGCTTGGCAGCGGACGCTTCAGTCTGTGGCAGGGCGATGATCAGTGGATCGCGCGTCACGACGGCAGCTCATGAAACGCGCCGGCCTCCTCACCATCATCCTCTGGCTGGCCGCCCTCGCCCTCGCGGGGTGGACTCTGCGGCAGTTGCCCTTGGCGGACATCGGCAACAGCCTGCGTGGCCTTTCGCCCCTGCAATGGATTTTCTGGGCAGTGCTCAATGGCGTCGTCATGACGCTTTCCACCGCGCGCTGGCAGGGCTTTGTGCGCATGCTCGGCGACCGTCTGGCACTATGGCCGTTGCTGCTCAACCGCATGGCGGGGCAGACAGTGAGCTTCCTGACGCCGGGGCCGCAGTTTGGTGGCGAGCCACTGCAGATCTACTGGCTGTGCAAGCAGCACGCCGTGCCCGTCCATCGCGCGGTGCTGGCGCTGAGTCTGGACCGCTTCTTCGAACTGTGGGTGAATTTCGCGGTGCTGCTGGGCGGGGTCTCATTGCTCCTGCTTACCCAGCTGGTGCCCTCGCAGGACTGGCGCAACACGCTGCTTCTGCTCGGCATGCTGGTGCTGGCACTGCCCCTGATCGGCGTGCTGGTGCTGCGTCAGCCTGGGTGGGTCGTGGCGCGACTCGGCCGTGTCGCCGCTCGCTGGGAGCAGCATCCGCGGCTGCAGGAGTTCGGCAGCCGGGTGGGCAATCACTGGCAGGCCTTGCGAGAGGATCTGCAGCGCGCGGTGCGGGAGGAGCGCTCAACACTGTTTGCAGGTTTGTTGCTCTCCGTGCTGGGCTGGGTGTTCATACTTGGCGAGCTGCGGGCCCTGCTGTGGTTCTTGAACGTGCCGGTTGCAACCGGCGACTTCGTGCTGCTGTTTGTCGGCATCCGCCTGGCCATGTTGCTGCCCCTGCCGGGTGGCATCGGCACCATAGAAGCCGCCGTGCTCTGGACCTTCGCGCTGCTTGACCTCGGCGCAGGCGATGCCCTGGGCCTGATCGCGCTGATGCGCCTGCGCGATGCTGCAATTCTGGTGTTCGGACTCCTGAGCCTGCGCGCGATGACGACAGCGGGTGGGAGCGGGCCTGGCGGGGACGGGTCTGGAGGGAGCGGGCCTGCACGCGAACCGGGCTGAAAAACTGCAAATCCCATAGGTGGCACTACTGCAGGCAGTGGCTACCCGCGCTGCTGTTCAGCGGCATAAGAGGCCCGCACCGACTGAGCAAAGAGACCGTGGCTCTTTGCGATGCGAGGGCATCCGGGAGGGATGCGGGCCAGCCGCAGAACAGCAGCGCGGGTAGCCGCTGCCGGGCTATGTCTGCTTTTCCTCGGTGTGGAGATTCATTCAGCCCGGTTCGCGGGCAGGCCCGCTCCCACCAGGCCCGCTCCCACCCGGGCCCGCTCCCACAGGCTGGCAGCTACCGGGGATATCGGGCACTATTGCGGCAGTATCCATTTGCAGGAGCACCACTTTGCCATCTTTTCCGCGTGCCCGTTTGACCCTGCTGGCCACCGCGCTGGCAGCCCTGGCTGCCTGTTCCAATGAACCCACGACACCGGCCGCACCCAACGCACCGCCGCCCGAACCCTTTGACGTGCTGCTCACCGGTGGCACTCTCTACAGCGGCGAAGACACATTGCCAGTGACCGGTGACATCGGGTTGCGGGGCAATCGCATCGTGGCGCTTGGCGGCGACCTCAGCGCCCATCCCGCCACGCTGGTGCGCGATGTCAGCGGCCTGGCCGTGATGCCCGGCTTCATCGATATCCACAGCCACGCGGTGGGCTCTGACCTGAGCGATGGCCTGTACCGCTGGCCCGACGCCGAGAACCTGGTGCGTCAGGGGGTGACCCTGGTGGTGGGCGGACAGGATGGCGATTCGCCACTGCCCATCGAGAGCAGCTTCACGGCGCTGGAGGCCGCCGACATCGCCATCCACTACGCGACGATGGTGGGTCACGGGTCCATAAGGGCCCTGGTGGTGGGCGAGCAGGATCGTCCGGCCACCGAGGAAGAACTGGAACGCATGCGCGAACAGGTACGACTGGCCATGGACGCAGGCGCCTTCGGCTTGTCGTCGGGTCTGATCTACGCGCCGGGACGCTTCGCTCCCACCGAAGAGGTGATCGCCCTGGCACAGGTGGCCGGCGAGCACGACGGCATCTACATCAGCCACATGCGCGAGGAAGGCCTGCAGTTGCTGGAGAGTGTGGCCGAGACCATCCGCATCGGCGAGGAAGGTGGCCTGCCCACGCAGATCACCCATCACAAGGTGGTGGGCGCGCCCATGTGGGGCAAGTCGGTTGAAACCCTGCGCATGGTGGACGAGGCCATAGCACGGGGCGTGGATGTGTCCATTGACCAGTACCCCTACACTGCCTCTGCCACCAGCCTGACCATCCTGTTTCCCGGCTGGAGTCTGGACGGGGGCCGGGACGCCCTTCTTGCCCGCATGGAGGACACGGCACAGCGCGCCCGCCTGAAAACAGACATCGTCTACAACATCGAAGTGGACCGCGGGGGCAATGATCCGGCCAATGTGGGGCTCTCCAATTGTCCCCACGACAACACCATCAACGGCCTGAACCTGAGCGAAGTGCTGCGCCTTCAGGAACGGGCAGTCAGCAAGGACAACGCCGCCGATCTGCTCATGGAGCTGGTGGCCGCGGGCAATTGCGACGCGGTGTTTCACGCCATTCACGAGGACGACGTGCGCAACATCATGCGCCACCCGCGCACCATGATTGCGTCAGACGGGGGCGTCGAGGCGCCCACCGACCGCGTACCCCATCCGCGCAGCTATGGCACCTTCGCGCGCTTTCTGGGTCATTATGCACGGGACGAGGGCGTGGTGCCGGTGCACACGGCCATTCACAAGATGACGCAATTGCCAGCAGACCGACTGGGGCTGGAAGACCGGGGCCGGCTGCAGGTGGGCGCCATTGCAGACATCGCGGTGCTGGAACTGGCGGCAGTGCGGGACTTGTCGACCTTCGAGGAGCCGCATCAGTATGCGGAGGGCGCCGCCCATGTGTTCGTGGCAGGGGAAGCTGTGCTGCTGGATGGCGCCATGACGGCGGCGCGTCCGGGGGTGATAGTGCGGTCTACTGACGAGTAGAGGCAGGCTGCCGCCGCAGCGTGCGGCGCACCCTTGCCCGCACCCGCAACAAGTCGCGGAACATGCGCCAGGAGTCGCGCACAATGTGCACACTGCTGTCCGGGGAGTTCAGCCAGCGCACCGGCAGTACATCCACGCGCATGCCCAGTGCCCGGGCCAGCATCAGCACCTCCACGTCGAAGGCGAAGCCATCCAGCGTCTGCCGAAGGAAGATGGCGCGCGCTGCGGCACACCGGAATGCCTTGAACCCACACTGCGTGTCGCTGATGCCCGGCAAACTCAAGGTTTGCACCAGCGCATTGAAGATGCGCCCCATGTTGCGCCGCAAGGCACTCTGTGGCTTCTCTATACGACTTTGCGCCAGCGCTCGACTGCCGATCAGCACGTCGGTGTCCGGCTGCTGTTGAAAATGTGCGAGAAAGGCCTGCACTTCCTCGAGGGGAGTTGACAGGTCCGCGTCCATGAACAGCACGATGTCGCCACGGGCACGCAGCATGCCGCTGCGCACCGCATACCCTTTGCCGCGGTGCACCAGGTTGTCGATGACCTGAAACCGCGGGTCTCCCTCCACGGCCGCACCAGCACGGGCCAGCGTGTCGTCCTGGGAGCGCTCCACCATGAGCAGGATTTCGACGTCCAGAGGATGGCTGTCGAAGTAGTCGCGAATCTGCAACAAGGACTGGGGCACGCGCCGCGCCTCGTTCCAGGCGGGAATCACGATCGACAGTGCCGGTATCGCTGACGCAGACAGTGCTTGGCCGTCGCACGTGTTTCTGTCTAAGATCCCCGTCATGAGCTTGCTGACTCCGACCGGTCCTCCCGGTCCCTTGAAAGTATTCACCAGAATCCCTGCCCTGTGGTGGCAGGGCGCGTGTGTATTGCTGGTGGCACTGCTGTTGCGCACGGTTCTGCTGGAGATCAAACCGCCTCATTTCGACGAAGGTATCAACGGTTGGTTCCTGGATCAAATGTGGCGGCAGGGATTCTACCGATATGACCCCAGCAACTACCATGGCCCGCTTTACCTTTACCTGCTGATGCTGGCGGAACTGCTGATGGGGCGGGGCCTGCTGACCCTGCGCCTGGTGGCCGTGCTGTTCTCTGCCGGCATCGTCGCCGTGGTGCTGTTGCACTGTCGCTGGTTCGGGCGTGCCGCCATCTGGGCAGGGCTGGTGCTGGCGCTCAGTCCCGCCATGGTGTTCTACGGGCGCTATGCCATCCACGAATCCCTGTTCATCTTCTGCCAGGCGCTGTTTCTTTACGGCTATATTCGCTGGGATCTGGAAGGTGGCCGCGCGGCGGTGGTGTGCATGACGATCGGCGTGGCCGGCAGCATCGCCACCAAGGAGACCTTCTTCATTTTCCTGGGCACCTGGTTCATCGCCGTGGCGCTGGTGCACCTGCTGCAGCGCTTCCTGCCCGCGCCCAACGCGTCCATACCGCAGCCGCGCGAACCCGTGCCTCGCGCGTTCGTGCTGGGCTGCGTGGCCGCAGGCGTGGCGGCGGTACTGCTGCTGTTCAGCGGCTTCCTGGCGAACCCAGCGGGCGTACGTGACATGGTGATGGCCTTCGCGCCCTGGCTGGCAACCGGCACGGGGGATGCCAGCGGTCACGAGAAGCCTTTCTGGTACTGGCTGCAACTGCTTGCGCGCTATGAGTGGCCGCTGCTGGCAACCTTGCTCGCGCTGCCGGCATTGCTGCTGCACGAGTCGCGCTGGTCCTGGCGCCTGGGGGCCACAGGATTCGGTCTGGTGCTCGCCTACTCGCTGATCCCGTACAAGACACCCTGGCTGATCATTGGCATGCTCATGCCGCTGAGTTTCGCGTTCGGGTTCCTTATGGAGCTGGCCCTGGCGCGCCTGAAGGCTCCCTGGCGCCTGGCACCTGTGGTCCTGGGCTGCGTTCTGCTGAGCGTCTCGCTTTACACCAGTCTGCGACTTAATTTTCGAGACTACGCCAGTTTCAGCGAACCCTATGTGTATGTGCAGACCTCCCCCGATGTGAACCGGCTCATGGCCAATCTGGACAGCCTGATCGAGGTGTTTCCCGCCCGGCGCAATCTGTCCGTGCTGGTGGTCACGCCGGATCCCTGGCCACTGCCCTGGCTGCTGGGCCGTTTTCCGGGCCTGAGCTATGGCTCAGCCGAATCTGTGCGCGACCTCACGGCAGACGTGGTCATCTCCGACGCCAAGGGCCAGGCCCAGGTCGAAGCGGCGCTGCGGGCACTCTACTACCGCCAGCCCCTGAAGGTTCGGGACGCGACCGATACTGGCTGGGCCTACTACAAACTCGACACCTTCATCGCCATGAACAGCGGTGATACGGAACTGATTGCGCCACCAGCACCGCAGGCCAGCCCATGATCGTCTTCGGCCTGTTCCATATGCTGTTCAGTGCGCTGTTCGCGCTGCTTGTCGGGCTGCTGTACGGAGGCCTGTCGGGGCCCGCTGCCCTTGTCTGCCTGCTGGGTGCGATTCCCGCTGCGCATGTCGTTGGCCGCCCGTTTGCGCCGCTGAACTTCGGACTTGCAACGCAGCAGCTGCGGACACTGGAGTGGCTGCTGCTTCTGTTCGTGCTCTACATTGGCCTGCGGCATTTTGTCTGGCTGTTCTATTACGCCGAAAACACCTTCCGCACGCTGTCGGTGAACAATCTGGGCGATCTGTCCCTGCACATCAATTACATCCGTCAGTTTGCGTCGGGTGCCGCCTTCCCGCCGGTGAATCCCGAATTTGCCTCCGAAGCGCTCTACTACCCCTATGCGCTGGATCTGTACAACGGCCTCTGGGAAGCGCTCGGCGTGCCGCTGGAAGCTCATCTGTTCCTCGTGGGCATGTTCCTGTTGCTGGCAAGCCTGGGTGCCCTGCGCCACTGGGCCGGCTGGCTGGGAATGGCCGGCTTCTTCCTGAATGGCAGCTGGGCCGGCTGGGAGATTCTGCAAAGCGGGGAATGGCAGGACTATCAGGCGCCGCTGGCCTGGAAGAACTTCTTCCTGAGCCTGTTCGTCACGCAGCGCGGCATGATGTTCGCCATCCCCGCCGGCCTGCTGACTCTTGCCGTGCTGAGCTGCGCGGTGCGAGAGCCCGCCCGGATTCCCCGCGCCGTGCTCCTGTACACAGGCCTGCTGTGGGGCGGCCTGGCCTTCTTTCATCTGCACAGCTTCATGGCGATCAGTCTGATGCTGGCAGGCATCGCCGCCATTCACCGGCAGTGGCGCCCGCTGCTGAGCTTGTTCTGGACGGCTTTCCCTCTGGGCAGCCTGTTCGTGCTGTATTCCACACAGTTTCTGCAAAAGGCGGGCGTCATCAGGCTGCAGTGGGGATGGCTGGCAGGCGAGCAGAACGTGGCAGCGTTCTGGTGGCAGAACCTCGGGCCCTGGCTGCTGCTCCTGGGGGGAGTACTGGTATTCCTGAGTGTGCGCCGGCAATGGCGCAGTCTGGCACTGTTCGCGTTCTACCTGGCCCTGTTCGGGGTCTTCAGCGTCGTCATGCTGGCGCCGTGGGACTGGGACAACATCAAGGTGCTGATCTGGCCATGGTTCGGCCTGCTGGGTGTGGCCTGGCATTGTCTTCCGACACAGGAGGAACAGGCGCGTTGGCGGCAGTCGCTGCGCCTGGGCGTCGGCACAGGGTCGGCCCTGCTGCTGGCAGTCCTGGGCTTGTCTGGCACCGTGTCGCTGGTGTCGTCGCTGTCGCCGCAGCAGGACGCCGTCACGGTGTATCAGGCCCGGGAACTGTGGGACATGGAAGGCGCCCTGAAGAATGTGTCGCCTGACGCCGTGTTCATCGCGGCGCCCAGCTACAACCATCCGCTGACATACTGGGGTGGAGTGCGGGTGCTGGGTTATGAGGGCCACACGTGGTCACACGGCATCGACTCTGCGGAAGTGTCAGCGCTGCAGGCGCGTCTGTATGCCGGCGATGCGGACTGGCGGCAGATTGCCACGACACTGGGCGCAACGCACATTGTGTGGGGCCCTCACGAGCGGCAGCAGTATGGCGATGTTGCGCAGCCCTGGCGCCGGGAACTTCGCAACATGTCGGCTGTGACGGAGGTGGAACTTTACGTGCTGGAGTGATGGCGCCCGAAGCAGCTGTCTGTGGGAGCTTGCCTGCAAGCGAACTGTCGCGGGCAAGCCCGCTCCCACAGAGGGGTAGCTCACACAGTCAGGGAGCTCTCGCCATCAGACCACGGTGTGGCGATAGGCTGCCCAGCAGGTCGCATTTTCCCAGAGTTTCACATTCAGCACGCCCTTGCCCGGGAAGGTGATCAGACTGAGCATCTTCTCGCAAATGATGCGGCTGAAGTGTTCAATGCTGGGGTTGAGTCCGGCGAACTCCGGCTTGTCATTGAGCACGCAGTCGCGGAAGTACGCAACGATCTGGCCCAGCGCGGCCTCGATCTCCACGATGTCCACCAGATAGCCATGCTTGTCGAGCTGAGCGGCCTCGATGCTGATTTCGACCACATAGGGATGGGCGTGCGGGAAATTCTCACTGCCCCAGTCACCTCCGATCAGGTAGTGATTGGCGATGAAGTCTCGTGTGACGGCTACGGTGTACATGGCTATTCCTCTGTTCTATCAATAAGCGTCATTCAAAAATATCAGTCGTAGACGAAGACCGCCTGCATGACCTGCCCGGGCGACTCGTGCAACAGTGTGTAAAGCGCAGCCGCCTCGCCGAAAGGCATGCGGTGCGTGATGAGCGTCTGGGGCGTGGTGCGGCGCAGCATGTCCCAGCACAGCTCGAAGCGGCGTTCCTTCGTCCAGCGACCGCTCAGCTCGGGCGCCAGCGTGCTGACCTGACTGGTGCTGATGCGCAGACGGTTGCGGTGGGCCTCTCCCCCCAGAGCGATGGCGGCACTCTTGCTGCCGTACCAGCTGCCAATCACGATACGGCTGGTATAGCCGCTCAGATCGATCGCCAGGTTCAAGGCCTCCGGCACACCACTCACTTCATAGATCAGATCGGCACCCGCCACGCTGCCTGACTCCCGCAGCAACACGCGCAGCGCCTCGATGTCGTCGGCATCCAGCGGATCGAAGACACCGTCTACCCCCAGATGCAGGGCGCGCGCCCGGCGTGCTTCCAGGCCATCCACGCCATGCAGCGACTGCAGCGGACACTGCACCAGCAGACTGTCCAGCAGCAGGCCGACGATGCCCTGCCCGAGCACCACAACTCGTTCGCCCAGCGCCGGTTGGCCGTCCTGCAGCAGGTTGACTGCGGTTTCCATATTGGCAAGGAACACGGCGGCCTCTGCCGGCACATCGTCCGGCACCACGATCACGTCCTCGCACCGCGCACGGAAGCGCGACGCATGGGGTGCAAAGCTGAACACGCGGCGGCCCAGCCAGGCGGCGTCCACCTGCGGGCCGATGCGTTCCACCTGCCCCACACAGGCATAGCCATACCGCAGCGGATATGCCGGTGCACCCTGCAGGGTGGACCGGGTAGCGTCCAGTGTCATGTCGGCCGGAATCTGTCCCCGGTAGAGCAGCATCTCAGTGCCGGCGCTGACCGCCGAGAGCTGGGCGCGAACCAGCAGCTCGCCCGCGGCCAGCGGGGGCAAGCCTGCCCTGCGCACCTCCACCTGCAGCGGCGCAGTGAACCACAACTGTTCAGCACTGCTGTTCTCACAGGAATGGCTGTTCTTCATGAGGGCTCTCCTGCGTGCGGCGCCCCGTAGTGCAGGTTGCCCCACATGATCAGATCATCGCCCAGGCGCGCTGTGTGCAGCGGGGCGATGCTCGGCAGCTGCGCGCGGGTGAGGTGCCCCATGTCCCCGACAGCCTTGTAGCCGCCGGCGAACACAGGCGCTACCGTCAGCACGAGGGCATCGACAAGCTGCGCCTTCAGGAAAGCGGTGATGACATTGGCGCCACCCTCCACCATCAGGCTGCGGATGCCGCGCTGCCACAGCGCCTGCAGGGCGGCGGCGAGGTCGATGTGACCCTTCGCGTCGCCCGGCAGCCGGATGATGTCGATGTCGGTGCGCGCAGGCACGGCTTCAGTACTCGTCAGGACCCAGCAGCGGCGCTGGCCGGGGGCGCACAGCCGGGCCTGCGGCGAAATGCGCAGCTGACTGTCCAGCACTATGGGCTGGGGACTCGGGCCGGGACACTCGCGCACTGTCAGCTGCGGATCATCTGCCAGCACGGTGCCGATGCCCACCAGAATGCCGTCGTGCAGGCTGCGCAGCTGATGTGTCAGGCGCAGCGAGTCAGGATTGCTCAGTGCCAGTCCGGTGCCCGGTTGCAGGGTGATGCTGCCATCCCAGCTCTGCGCCCACGCCAGTGTGACAGAGGGCATGCAGGCGCGATTGCGCCGCTCGCGATGCTCATCGAGCCAGCGCGACAGCGTCGTGTGCAGGGGAAGATCAGGCGGGAGTGGGGAAGAGGTCGGCATGGCGGCGATGGTACGGGCCGCCCCTGCACAAGGCAAGGCAGCCGGGTGCGGGATTTTTGTCGGCCGCGGGCTGGGAATCCCGCAGAGGCCGGGCGACAATGCCGGCTCCTGTCTCAGCGCCCTGCCGGAGTCTGCGTGTTCCCCATCGTTCACTTTGCCATTCCCGGCGACCTGCAGTCCCGCACCGGCGGCTATGCCTGGGACCGGCGCATCATCGCCGAGCTTCAGGCACTGGGCATGACGGTGCAGGTGCTGCCTCTGGCGGCCGCATTCCCCAACCCCGATGCTGTGGCGCTTGCCGAGGCTGCCGCCCGTGTCGCGGCCTTGCCCGATGGCGCCGTGCTGATTGCCGACGGCCTGGCCTGGGGCGTGCTCGACACTGTGGCGCAGGCCCACGCGCAGCGCCTGTGCATCATCGCCCTGTGTCATCACCCGCTGGCCCTGGAGAGTGGCCTGAGCCCGCAGCGCGCCGCTGCCCTGCACGACTCGGAGGGCCGCGCCCTGCGTGCCGCTGCCGCCATTCTCGTGACCAGCGACGAAACAGCCCGGACACTGGTGTCCCAATTTGACGTGAACAGTGCGTGCATCACAGTGGCGCTGCCGGGTACTGACCCCGTGGCGCCCGCACCCTGCACCGGGAACCCCCCCGTGCTCCTCAGCCTGGCCACACTGACCCGCCGCAAGGGCCACGACGTGCTGATCGCTGCCCTGGCAACCATGATGGATTTGCCGTGGACGGCTCGCCTTGTTGGCGGCGCGCATTTCGATCCCGCCTGGAGCGCCCATTTGCAGGCACTGGTGATCAAGTACGGGCTTGCCGAACGTATTGCCTTCACCGGCAGCTGCGAAACGCCTGCGGAGGAATATGCGCAGGCCGATGTGTTCGTGTTGCCCTCGCGCTACGAAGGCTACGGCATGGTGTTCGCCGAGGCGCTGGCGCACGGCCTGCCCGTGATCGCGGCCCGCGCCGGGGCAGTGCCTGATGTTGTGCCGCCCGATGCCGGTTTGCTGGTGCCCGTGGATGACAGCGAGGCGCTCGCGACGGCACTGCGCCGCGTGCTCACCGACGCCGCGCTGCGCAGCCAGCTGCGTGCCGGCGCCCTGCGCGCCGCGGCCGCGTTGCCGCGCTGGCAGGACAGCGGACGCCGCATCGCCAATTTGATTGCCAACCTGACTGGAACGACGAGCATAAAATGAGTGGATTTTCGATTTCCTGGCTGGACCTGCGCGAGAGCGCCGACCATGCCGCCCGCGACAAGACGCTGACGCACGCCGCGCTGCGGTTTCTGGACAAGCCCCACGGCGCCCTGCTGGTGGACCTGGGGGCCGGCACCGGCTCGACGCTGCGTGCCCTGTCGGCACTGGCACCGGTGCAGCGCGCTTACATCGTATGGCGCCTGGTGGACCACGATGGCGCCTTGCTGGACGAGGCACTGCGTCGCCACGGCAACGAGTGTGTGATCGAAGACCACCAGAATGATCTGCGCCACGTCGCCGAACTGCCGCTGGGCGGCGCCACGCTGGTCAGCGCCTCGGCCCTTTTCGACCTGGCCTCGCGCGACTTCGTCGACACCCTGCTGGCGCGGCTGCACAAGCAAGGCACCGGGCTTTATGCGGCACTGAACTACGACGGCCGCACCGAGTGGACACCCGCGCACCCGCTGGATGACGCTGTACTGCAGGCCTTCAACAAGGACCAGCGCACCGGGAAAGGTCTGGGCGAAGGAGCAGCCTTGGGGCCGGACGCGACGGGCTATCTGCAGAGACAGTGCACAGCCCTGGACTACGCGGTTCACATCGAGGACAGTCCCTGGGTACTGGGCCCGGACGACGCGGCGCTGGTGCGCGAGTTGATTGCAGGCATTGCCCGGGCGGTGGCGGTGGGCTACGACCTGGATGCGGAGGCGCTGCTGCACTGGAAGACGTTCCGGCTAGCCAATGCGGCGACGGGGACGTGCGTGGTGGGTCACCAGGATCTGCTTGCAGTGCCTGTGTGAATCTGGGACCAGTGTTCCGAATCCGGACATAAGTGCGGTCCGGGGCATTGCGGACACGCCACGAGTACATCCCTGTAGGCTCGGCGCCCGCCCTCCCTGGCGGGCGACGGTCCGCTATGTCCCGGACCGCACTTGTGTCCTGGCTCCAGCGCAAACTCCAGATCAACGACCGTGCAATCAAGACAGCTGTTGCGTCACCCACTCGCACTCGAATGGCAGAGAGCTCCGCCCCCCTCCACGCGCCCAGCCGACCGAAGCCTTCACCCACCTGCCGGAGCGGGCTGGCCCGCGAGGTGGCACTGCAGCGAGGACCTGCTTGCGGGGGACTGGACTGCGGACCGTCATCCGCAGGGACAGCGGATGGCGAGCCCCCATGGATGGGTTTACGGCGTGTCCG
>CAISYX010000212.1 GCA_903889815.1 uncultured Gammaproteobacteria bacterium | reverse complement strand
GTATGGGCTGGGCCAAGCACTTCCGGCACTCATCAAGCCGGGGAAGAGCATGCCATAGGCGTTGGCGATGTTGTGGTGGTGCCTGCCGGCACGGCGCACCGCTTCAAGGAGCTGACCGGCAAGATTGAATACCTGGTGTTCCGCTTCGAAGCTGTCGAGTAAGGCTATCTCCTCACGCGGAACGCCGTCCACCGAGGCGTTTTTCGAGCCACTGCGCTGCGCGCACAATACTGCGCGCCGCCAGCAGGGCACCCAGCTTCACGCGCTCTCCCAGGCTCAGCGGACGCAGGCGCTGCAGGTGCTCCATGCTGCTGGTGTACCAGGCCTGCTGATGGGCGTAGCGTGCTGCCCGGCGCGAGACGCGGGTCAGCACAAAGACGGCCAGCAGCAGAAACACCAGCCCGGGAATGACGGGCAGGATCAGGCCGGCGATGCCGATGACCGCCAGGATCAGAAACAATAGAGCACCAACGCACTTGTGCAGAAAGCTCACAGGGCGGTAAACGCGGGGGTAGTGCACGGGAAGTCTCCTTGAAGGGCCTCTGGATTGAGGCAGCCTGCAAGGCTTATGCAGGTGCCGTGCCACGCGTAAAGCCTATGATTTAAAAGGAATTATCTCTGCGCTTTGAGGACAGAAATGGCGAAAATGCTCACTCAGTGGGGAAAGAGTGCAACTTGCCACGGCCTTCCGGTGTGTGACATAAAGGCAGGCAAAGAACAATTCGCGAAGGAATTCCCATGTCTGCTGCCCGCCGCTTCCCTTCTGTACTGCTGCTATGCCTGCTCGCGCTCGTGCCAGTGGGGGCCAGTGCCCAGATTACTGATGAGATCCGCGCCGTCGAACGCTCCATCATCAAGATCTACACCACTGCCGCAGCACCCGACTATTTCACGCCCTGGCGCCTGCTGACCCCCTCCCAGAGCAGTGGCTCTGGCTCTGTCATCAGCGGCAACCGCATCCTCACCAACGCCCATGTTGTTGCCAACGCCAGCTATGTGCAGGTTCAGAAGCACAATGACCCCACGCGTTACACGGCCCGGGTGGTGTTCGTCTCCCATGCGTCTGACCTGGCCCTGGTGACGGTGGACGACCCGGCCTTCTTTGAAGATCTGGAAGCTCTGGCCATCGGTGATCTGCCCGATCCCCATGAAGAGGTGTATGTGTTCGGCTATCCCATTGGCGGCCGCACGCTGAGCATCACCAAGGGCATCCTGTCGCGCGTGGAACAGCAGATTTATGCCCATTCCGGCGACTTCCTGCTGGCCGGTCAGATCGACGCCGCCATCAATCCGGGCAACAGCGGGGGGCCAGTCATCGTCGATCAGGAGATTGTCGGGGTGGTGATGCAGGCCAATTCCGGCGGCCGCGCGGAGAACCTGGGCTACTTCGTGCCGCCGGACATCATCCGCCACGTGCTGACCGACGCCGAAGACGGCAGTTACGATGGTTTCCCCGATCTGGGTTTCCGCACCCAGGACCTGGAAAGCCCTGCCGCCAAGGAAGCCTATGGCCTGGCGCCCGAGCAGACCGGCGTGCTGGTGATCAAGGTGTTTGAGGATTCCCCTGCCTATGGCTTGCTGCAGGAGAACGACGTGGTGCTGAAGATCGCCGGGTTCGACGTGGCGGGTGACAGCACCATCAGCGTCAACCCGTCGCTGCAGACCAACTACAAGTACGCCATTGACCTGCGTCAGATCGGCGACGAGATTGATCTCGAGATTTCCCGAGGAGGGCAAGCGCAGACGCTGACCCTTGTGGCCCAGAAGCGCCAGGCCAGCTACAGCCTGGTCAAGGGCGAGGCCTTCGACGAGATTCCCGAGTACTACGTGTACGGCGGCGTGCTGTTCGTGCCGCTGAACATGAACCTGATCATGCGCTGGGGCGCCGACTGGAACCGCACAGCGCCGGTGAATCTGCTGCAGGCACGCAGCGAGTGGACCTCTCCCGAACGCCGCGAACTGGTGGTGGCGCTGCAGGTGCTGGCCGCCGATGTGAATCTGGGCTATCACGACCTGCGCAACTGGGTGGTGGACACCGTGAACGGCCAGCCCATCCGGGACTTTGCCGACTTCACCCAGAAACTGCGCGCCAACACCGCGTCCCATGTGGTCTTTCGCAACGACAGCGGCTATCAGGTGGTGATCGACCACGCCGATGCCCTGGCCAGCGAGC
>CAISYX010000211.1 GCA_903889815.1 uncultured Gammaproteobacteria bacterium | reverse complement strand
GGCGCGAGAGCGACGGTCAGAGACGCGCGGCGCACCTCGCCGGCCTGCATGCCGCTCATTCCCGCAGCCTGTGCAGATCCCGCGGTGACGAAGACGCGCTCGACGCCCTCGACGCCGGCGATGGCCAGACGGGCGGCTTCCGCTGTCTGCAGTGTGTCTTCCAGAGAGCTCGCGGGTGGCAGCTCCACGCTGATGTTCGAGTAATTGCCATTGGGTGGCGGAATGAACCCGATGGGCAGCATCGGCACCAGCGCCAGCGAACCCGCCAGAAACGCCGTGGCCGCGGCCATGGTGGTCTTGCGGTGTGCCAGACACCAGCGCACCAGAACCAGATACCCGTGCATCACGCGCCCATCCTTGTGCGGTTTGGTGGGCTGGGGCTTGAGAAAATAGGCCGCCATCATCGGGGTCAGCAGCCGCGCCACCAGCAGCGAGGCGAGCACCGCGATCACGGCGGTCCAGCCGAACTGCTTGAATACCAGGCCGGCAATGCCGCTCATCATGGCAGTGGGCAGGAACACGGCCACCAGGGTCAAGGTGGTGGCCGTCACAGCCAGGGCAATTTCCGAGACAGCATCCTCCGTGGCCTCTCTGATCGATTTGCCCAGATGGCGGTGGCGCTCGATGTTCTCGATCTCGACAATCGCGTCATCCACCAGAATGCCGACGACCACGGCCAGCGCGAGAAGGGTGACCGTGTTCAGCGAATAGCCCAGCCAGGCCATCGCGGCGAATGCAGGCAGGATGGACAGGGGCAGGGCAGCAGCGGATACCAGCGTGGCCCGCCAGTCCCGCAGGAACACCCAGACGACGAGGACGGCCAGGATCGCGCCTTCGAACAGCATCGTCATCGAGCCTTCGTACTGCTCCAGTGTCTGCCCCACCGATCCGGAAATGGGCATGATTTCCAGGCTGGGATCACTCTGCTGAAGGCCCGCCAGCGCGATCTGAACCTCTTCCGCAATGGCGACCTCGTCAAAGCCCCGGGCGCGATAGACATTGAATCCGACCGCCGGCGTGCCATCGAGCAGGGCGGCCTGGGAGCGTTCGGCCGCGCCATCCACAATGGTGGCCACCTGGTCCAGCCGGAAAACCTGGCCATTGGGCAAGGTGATCCGCAGCGCGGCGAGCTCCTGCGCCTGGCGCACTGTGGCGATGGTACGCAGCGACTGTTCCTGGCCTCCGAGCTGTCCCCGGCCGCCTGAAGACTCCTGCTGAATCTGGCGCAGCGCGCGGGAGATATCGCCGGCGGAAATGCCCAGCGACGCCATCCGGGTCGGATCGACTTCGATCAGCACCTCGCGCTGCACACCGCCAACGCGCTCGAAGCGGCCAACGCCGGTGACGCCCAGCACCGTCTTCGCGACGATGTCGTCGACAAACCACGAGAGCGCTTCTTCGTCCATGCGCGAGGACGCAATGGCGAAGGTCTGGATCGGCGCGCCAACGCTGGTGGCCGCGCTAACGGTGGGCTGCAGAAGCTCCGTTGGTAGATCGGCCCGAATGCTGTCCACGGCATTCTTGGTTTCAATCAGCGCGTCGGACAGATTCTTCTCCAGCACGAATTCAACCCCGATCGACACCCTGCCATTGGTGACCGAGGTGTGCAGATGATTGAGTCCGCTCAGAGTGGCCAGCGCATCTTCGACCTTGCGCGCCACTTCGGTTTCCAATTGCGCCGGTGCGGCCCCGGGCTGAGACAGGTTCACTGAGACCATTGGCATGTCGAAGTCAGGCAGGTTCTGTGTGGGCAGGTTCTGGAATCCCCAGACACCGGCCAGCGAAAGCAGCACGAACAGCAGAATCGCCGGGATAGGATTGCGGATGGACCAGGTGGCGAAATTCATGGCTGGCCCTCTGCGGGGAGGCCGCTGGCGCCCGCCCCGGACACGATGCGCACAATGTCGCCGCTGTTGAGAAAGCCGGCGCCTTGCACGACGACTGGCTGCCCGGCCTCAAGCCCTGCAAGAATTTCCACTTCCTCTCCAAGGCGTCGGCCGATCGTGACCCGTTGCAGCGCGATCGTGGACACCTCGCCCGCGTCGACCAGCGCGGCCGCCTGGCTGCGGCCGTCGCGAATGATGACGCTTTGCGCCGGCACCACCCATGCCGTATTGCGCTCAAGTTCTATGCGGCCTTCCGCGTACATGCCGGCGCGGGCATTGCTGCCCTGGTGAACATCGGCGTAGACGGTAGCCAGACGCGTCTGTTCGTTCAGCATGGGCGCGGTCTGGCGCACTGTCGCAGTGCTGGTCGTGCCGTCGGGCAATTGCAGCACGATCTCCTGCCCGACCTTGATCTGTGCCAGCTGCAGTGCGGTCAGCTCGCCACGCCATTCCAGTCTGTCCTGGCGGATCAGACGGAACAGTTCCAGCCCTGTCGGCACAACTGCGCCAAGGGTGGCCGTGCGCGCGCTGATGGTGCCATCGTCGGGAGCAACGACAGTGGTGTAGCGAAGCTGCAGGCGTTTTCCGTCGAGTGACGCAGCCGCCGTGCGGGCCAGCGTGGCGGACTGCAGGGCATCCTGATCGCTGATGGAGCCTCTGCCTTGCAGGTACAGGGCGCGCTGGTGATTGGCTTCAGCCTGTTCGTAGTTGGCAAGCAGCACGGCCTCTTCGGCCTGCAGCAGCGCCGGATCGATGCGGGCGAGGGTCTGGCCCCGGGAGACATGATCTCCCACATTCACAAGTACCTCGATTAACTGGTAGCCGCCGATCTGTGCCCCCACGCTGGCTTCCTGCCAGGCCGTGATCGACCCGGACGCATTGAGCACGATCGGCCAGTTGACCTCCCGGGCCGTGGTGCTTGTAACAGTCAATGCTGGCGCGGGAGAGGTGTCGTCCACGGTCGCTGCATTGCCCGAATCACCGAAAGGGAGAAGGGATGTCGCCCCCACGGCGGCAATGCCGCACGCAGCGAAGAAGAGCCAGTGCCATCGTCCGCGACCCTGCGCGGGGGTATTCTTGTCTTGAAGAGCCGAGTTCATTTGCGATTTTCCAGTTGAAGAGTGTCACACATTGCTAAGGCTGTTGCTTTGCCAGAGAGAAGGCTTTCTCCAGGAGAGTACGCAGCTCCGCCTTCCCTCCGTCGATGTACCATTCGTCCAGAGCTGCAATCCAGGCAGTCATTGCCATTCCGACAATGATCCTGGCCTTGAGGCGGGGCATGGCCGCGTGCCCCTCTCTTTCAATGAGGGCGGCAGTCAGCGCCTGTTCCCATACCGTGCGTCTTTCCATTTCCCTGCCCGCCAGAGACGGCGTTTCCTTCAGCAGACGCATCAACGCGAAAGCAAGGTCTGGGTTCTCGTTGGTGCGCGCAGCCAGCGAGAAGAGTGTCTGGCTGACGGCGGTGAAAGGGGGCTCGTGCCTAGGTCTGCTGTGCAGGCCCTCGACCAGCGCTGGAGCCATTTCCTTCTGCCACTCGAACACCAGGTCTTCCTTCGTGTCGAAATACCGGAAGAACGTCCTTTTGGAGATGCCCAGCGGCGCCACGACTTGGTCGATGGTGGTATTGGCGAACCCCTGCTGCAGGAACAGCTGCAGGCCCACGCGGGTCAATTCCTGGCGGGTATTGGTTTTGAACTGCTCGCGCAGGTTCGAGATTTTTGCCGTCATGGCGCTTGTTCTCGACTTTGCTGATGGGTTGGCGGGACGTTTGGTGTCTTCCCAGATTTTTCGCAGGTGGATGGTCTGTACCTTGCGGGCGCAGAGACTGAACTGCATGACACCTAATGTCAAGATGTCACTTGGTGACAAGGGGCCTGTATTCCTGCTTTTCAGCGCTTGCAGGTCCCGCTCGTGGCGCATGTGAGTGCCTTTTTCATCTGTTT
>CAISYX010000210.1 GCA_903889815.1 uncultured Gammaproteobacteria bacterium | reverse complement strand
TGTCGGTGCACGAATCCGACTCCAGTTACGACTCGGCGAACTTCACGCCCGGCTTCGTGGCCCCGCCCGAAGGGCATGTGCGCATCGCCTTTGGCAGCGCCGACCCTACGCAATGGCACAACATTACCGTGGCCGAGGGGCTGGATGCTGCGGCGCCCGAAGATGCCGCCGTGGCCGATGTGAATGGCGACGGGTTCATGGACATCCTGGTGGCCGCCGAGCTGTCGCATGTGCTCTATTTACAAAACCCTGGGGTGCAAAACCCCGGAGTGCAGAACTCTGGCGCACAAAGCCCCGGTGCGCAGCCCTCCAGCACCGAGGCGCGCACCGTGCCGTGGCCCCGCCTGAAGCTGCCGATGACGGCAGGCCGTGGCAGTTACATCCGCGTGTTTGCCGCCGACCTGGACGGCGACGGCGTGCCCGAAGTGATTGCCCCCAACAAGGGCGCGCAGATTCCCGGCCCGGAAGATTTCGCGTTGTCGAACCCCGTGTCGGTCTTCAAGGTGAAGGGTGACCCTTTGCAGGGCGACAGCTGGCAGGAGATTGAACTGGGCCGCTACAGCATTCCGCAGAATTCCGAACCGGTGGATCTGGATGGCGACGGCGACCTGGACATTGTGATTGGCACCCGCGGCGAAGACCGGCTGGTGTGGTTTGAAAACCCCGGCGACGGGACGCTGGCCTTTCGCGAACGCGCCATCGGCATCAACGGCGCGCGCATGGCGGGCTTCAATCTGGTGTACGCCGACCTGAGCGGCGACGGCCGTCTGGACATCATCGGCGCCGGCGTGGGCCCCGTGGGCAACGGCCTGGTGTGGATAGAACAGCCCGCGCGCAAGGGCGACGCCTGGAACGCCCGTTTCATCGGTACGTTTGCGCCCGACAGTATCACGGGCCTGGAGGCGGCTGACATCGACGGCGACGGCTACACCGACGTGTTTGCCGGCAGCTACAGCCGCGGCGACCGGGAAGCCGATGATGCCAATGCGCAACTGACCGACCCGCTGGGCCGGCTGGGCTGGTTCCAGAACCCCGGCATCACCGGCACGGCATGGATGCGCCACGATGTGTCGCGCCGCAAGCGCGGCATGTTCGACAAGTTCATCGCGCGCGACATGGACGGCGACGGCGATGCCGACTTCGTGGGCACGCGCGGCAACAGCTATCCCTTTGATGGCGTGTTCTGGCTGGAGCAAGTGAGGGCGGAGGTGGCAGGTGTGCGGTTTGTGCGGGCGCGGGGGAGGGATAGTGTGGAGGTGGGGGTGCCGTAGCAATTGAGAGGCACTTCAAAGCTGGCCCACTCACGATCCCTTCAGGCGCATCAACGATGACTCTGGCCATGCCTGCTTATCTGGCTTCGTCCAGCAGTACCCGCAGCTTGCGCAGTAACGGCAAGGCTGCGTTTGCATCGTCGCGGCCAAACTGGGGGATCATGGCTATCACATCAGGCGCGATGGCGCTGATGGCACTGCTTCGTAATTCGCGCCCTGCATCGGTCAGATAAATCAGCTTGCCACGCCCATCGTGCGGATTTGGTTGCATGGTTACCAGCCCACGTTTTTCCAATCCAGCCAGCGTGTGCGACATGCTGGTTTTCGGCACCTGAAATGCGCGTGCCATCTCCAGCGGCGTGCACCCGTCACCCAGTCTGACCATGTGGTTGAGGACACCAAAATGCTGTTGTGTCAGACCATCCTGCAAGCGTGATTCCAGCAATGCCCGGCTGAGCTGGGAAATAATGCCGATCTCGTTCAGCACGTCGAACATCAGCTGCGCGTCGCTGATCTCAGGGTTGTCAGGTGATGCTGATCTTTTCATCCAGGCTCCAGCGTGGGGTGCGTGCTGCTGCTGGAGCATACCCCAAACGACCCAGCATCTGCACCGTCTCGCCACGCGCGGCCAACAGCTCATGCACGCGCTGATAGTGGAACTCCATTTCCGTATACTCCTGCAGACACTGGCTGACCGGTTGCAGCGCCAAACCCTGCTGCGTGGTCATCAGGTTCAGCCGCAGCCAGGCCTGACCGGCAGCTATCTGGGCTTCGCGGCTATTGTTCGGCGTGGTCAGCCACACAAATGCGGGGGTAGCCGCAAACATGGTTTGATACATGTCCAGCCCGGTCTGGTAAGCAATGGTTCCGGGCGTCGCCAGCGAGGGTTTAGTCAGCATGCCCAGTGCCATCATCGCTTCCAGCGGCATACCGCCAAGATCGATGCCATCAGGTGAAGCGTTAATGGCGGCTTTGCCAAAACGCATGACATCAATACTTTCCTGCAGCTTGGCGGGCGTTTTATGTTCGACCTGGTATGCCTGCCAGATCAATTCCCGCAGCACGCTGACCTGCTCAGTATCGCGAGTGCCCGCAAAGCCCACGCCAGCAATTGTCGGATTGAGCATGGCAATCTGATCACCACTGACGTCCTGCAGCACATCAAACGCTTCCTTGGTCGAGCGGCGCTGCAGAATATTGTCAAACAACGTGTCAGCCGTTGCACGCGCGGCAACAAAGCGCACGCGAGCAACCGGGTGCGAGGCCAGCATCAAATTGTCTGAGCCTTGCGGAAACAAGGTGATATCGAGCTGATAGCCCTGCTGCGAGGCAGCAATACGCATCAACTCTAAAAAGCAGCCCAAACCAATGGTCAGTTGGCGATCAAAGGGATCGGTTTCCGGCAGGCGTCGAGCAGGGTCGACCAGCACAGTCACCACATCCGGCTCGGACAAATCGACCTGCCATGGCTGCAGATTATGTGGGTTCGGTGCAAGAATGGCATAGGACAGCGCATAGCGGCGCGGTTCACTTTGCTGACCCGCCTGATCCCAGGCAGCCAAGGCATGATGCGGGGTGCGGGTCAGTGCAAAGCCGCCGATACCTGCACCGGCAGCAAAGATCAGTCCACCTCCAAGAATTGCGATAAAGCGTCTGCGTGGCATGATTGGCGTTTGAGAATTCATGACGACTACCTCGTTCTCCGGAATAAGAAGTGGCCATAATATAGTACGATATCGAACCATACAAGTGCGATGTCGTACTATAATTCAGTGTTTACAAGCCGGCACCTATGTCCTGTATTTCGATTCGGTGCGGTGGCGACGTCGAAATCCCATCAAAAAAAGGGCGCCTAAGCGCCCCTCTCTTTACCACTAGATGCAGCCAGCCCCACTAAGGCATCGCCCTTATCTTCCCGAGTTTCTCCTGCAACGCATAAATCGCCGCCTCATTACTCCTCTGCCTCTCGCGCTCCACATCGACAATTTCCTTGGGCGCGTTGTCCACAAACTTCGCATTGCTCAGCTTCGCGGCGATGCCCGCCAGGTTCTTCTCCAACTTGGCGATTTCCTTTTCCAGGCGCGCGGCTTCCGCGTCCTTGTCGATCAGGCCGGCCAGGGGCACGAGGA
>CAISYX010000209.1 GCA_903889815.1 uncultured Gammaproteobacteria bacterium | reverse complement strand
TGAAATGGGGGGGTGGGCAGCAGTCATGGAAGTCCTCGGCAAGAGGATCATTCCATGGCGCGGGGGGCGGGCGCAATCGCCAGATTTCGGTAGGAGCGGGCTTGCCCGCGATCAGGGCAGACACTTCTCCAGCGTGCCACGCCGCTCGTCCAGCCACAGCCTGCCCACCGGGGCGGCGTTGCGCTGGACTTTTCCTGTCAGCACGTCGAACACATCGCCATTGCGCCCCACTGCCTGCAGAGGCACCCCGGCAGCACGGGCGATCTCCGCATTGCTGCGCATATGCCGCTCCTCGCCATGGACGGGAATCGCCAGGCGCGGACGCACCCATTCGTACATCTGCCGCAGTTCGTCGGCACAGGGATGTCCGGAAGCGTGCAGCACGCGTCGGGAAGGTTCGGGCGCAAGGCCGGCCGCCGGCACAAGCACATGGTCAGGGTGCGTGACGCGGATCTGCCGGGCCTCAAACGCCGCGATCAGACGCCCCACGTCAGCCTCGTTGCCCGGGATGGTCTTGGCGCTGAAGATGACATGATCACCGGCGCTCAGGTTCACGCTCGGGTGCGAGTCCATGGCCAGGCGATGCAGCGCCGCCCCGCGTTCGCCCTGGCTGCCGGTGGCAATCGCCAGCACTTCAGCGGGAGGCAGATAGCCCAGATGTTCGGCGTAGACGGGATCGAAGTTCTCGGCCAGATACCCCGCTGCGCGAGCGCAGTTCGCCATGTTGTCGAGCGAGCGGCCCAGCAGCCCCACATAGCGGCTGGCCTTGCGCGCAACGTGGCCCAGCGTCTGCAGGCGCGCCACATTGCTGGCGAAACAGCTCACGACCACACGCCCTTCGCTGCCCCGCACTGCCGCCAGCAGACCTTCGAACAACTCCCCTTCCGAGATGGAATGCCCGGCCTGTGTGGCATTGGTGGAGTCGCAAACGATCGCGTCAAGGCGCTGACTGGCCAGCGCGCGAAACAGCGCAGGGTCCACCGCATCCCCGGCAATGGGTGCCGAATCCAGCTTCCAGTCGGCAGTGTGCAGCACCCGGCCCACTGGCGTTGAAACCAGCAGCGCATGGGTCTCGGGCGTGGAATGCGTGATCGGCATCCAGGTCACTTCGAAAGGCCCCAGATGCAGCGTCTCGCCCGGGTGCACCGTCACCACGGGCGCGGCGATACCTTTTTCGCGCAGTTTGCGCAGCAGCACATTGCGGGTGAAGGGAGTGGTATAGATCGGGCAGCGAAACTGCTCCCACAGGTGCGGTATGGCGCCGATATGATCTTCGTGGGCATGGGTCGCGATGATCGCCACGAGCGCCTCGCTGCGATTGGCGATGAAGACCGGGTCGGCCATCTCCACCCGGTTGCCGCCAATGGTCGCCGCCGCACCGGCCAGTGGCACTTTTTCGAAGGTCACGCCGCAATCCACCATCAGCCACTGCCCGGCGTGGCCGTACAGATTGAGATTCATGCCGATCTCGCCACAGCCCCCCAAGGGCAGAAACCAGAAATCCTTGAGACTTGGAATCATGTGAAAAAGCCATGGCAACGACGGGTGGACGATGACAAATGGTAACTGTTCTCAGCCAAGAATTGTCACAGCTGATGAGCTTTCCCTGTCAAATTGATGAATTCAAAAAAACAAGCTGAATTCCCGGCAAAAAGTGGCTGGCACGGCCCGCCAAACCTGTGCAAGAACGACCAGAAACCCAGGAAGTTCTTGAGCATGAAGATCAGCCATACGCTGACATTCGTCATCGTGTTCATCCTGGCCATCATCTGCATTCGCCAGGCGGGCGTCCTCTTCTGACCCGCAGCCGGTGCTCCCCGCGCCGCGCCTTGTTCGCTTTCTCTTGCACATGGTAGATTACGCGCCACTTCAAAACCCGTGTCGCAAGCAGGAAACTCATGAGCAAGTACAAGATCGCGTTACTCGATGGTGATGGTATCGGCCCCGAAATCATGGTGGAAGCCGTGAAAGTGCTGAAGCTGGTCGAGCAGCGCAATGACGTGGAATTCGAATTGATCCACGCCCCTTTTGGAGCCAGCGCCTATTTCGAATGCGGCGACCCGTTCCCCGAACAGACCAAGAAGATCTGCGACGAAGCAGATGCCATTCTCAAAGGCCCCATCGGCCTGAACCACGAAGACTCCAAGAAAATTCCGGTGGACAAGCAGCCCGAGCGCGGTGCCCTGCTGCCTCTGCGTCGGCGCTACAACACCTATGCCAATTTCCGTCCTGTATTCCTGCCCCAGGGCCTGGCGCATTTCTCCCCCCTGAAGAAGGAAATCATTGGCGACGGCATCGACATCATGATCATCCGCGAACTGGTGGGTGGCCTGTACTTCGGCGCCAAGGAAAGCGGTGTGACCCCGGAGGGCGTGCGCTTTGTGCGCGAGACCCTGGAATATGACGAAGTGCAGATCCGCCGCATCGCCAAAGTGGCCTTCGACACCGCCATGAAGCGCAAGAAAGTGCTGCACAACATTCACAAGAGCAACGTGCTGAAGTCGAGCGTGCTGTGGAATGAAGTGGTCGAGGAAGTGGCGAAGGATTACCCGGAAGTCAAAGTGATCCACATTCTGGTGGATGCGGCCGCGACCTACCTGTGCCTCAACCCTGGTCAGTTCGACGTGATGGTCATGGAAAACATGTTCGGCGATATCCTGAGCGATCAGGGCGGGGGCATCCTTGGCTCACTGGGCCTGATGCCATCAGCCTGCGTTGGTGACAACAAGGCCTACTACGAACCGTCCCACGGCTCTGCCCCAGACATCGCGGGCAAGAATATCGCCAACCCGTACTCAATGATCGGCTCGGTGGCCATGATGCTGGAGATGAGTTTCGGCATGGACAAGGAAGCGAAGAATGTCTGGCATGCGATGCAGAGCGTGTTCGCACAGGGCTATTCCACTCCTGACCTGTCGAAGCCGGGTGCGGGGGTGAAGATGATTGATACGAGATCCTTCGGCGACCTCGTGGTGGAAGAGCTGCGCAAACTGCCGGTATAGTTTGTAGGAGCGGGCACTGCCCGCGAACCTGCGAGGCCCGGCGGGGCGGCAGAGGGGTTTCCGACACGCTGCAAGTACAACCCTGTAAGCTCGGCGAGCGCCCTCCATGGCGCTCGACGGTC
>CAISYX010000208.1 GCA_903889815.1 uncultured Gammaproteobacteria bacterium | reverse complement strand
TGGGGTCTTAGCTCAGCTGGGAGAGCGCAACGCTGGCAGCGTTGAGGTCATCGGTTCGATCCCGATAGGCTCCACCATTTTCCCGGCAACACTTCTTCGAATTGACTTCCGCAAAGTTGCATTTTCAATGCCATAGCTCTGCGTTGCAGCAGAGCATAGCTGGATTCAGCCATAATTTCAGTGTGGGTAGTTTCTCTTGGCGTGCCCTCTATACAATTGACGTGGGCGCCCGATCTTGTAGGAATTGCTGATCATTTCATTCCAGTGCGAGATCCATCCCGGCGTCCTGCCCACTGCGAATATTACTGTGAACATTGACGTCGGAATTCCAATTGCCTTGAGGATTATGCCTGAGTAAAAGTCTACATTCGGGTAAAGTTTCCGCTCAATGAAGTATTCGTCTTCAAGTGCGATTTTCTCAAGTCGCCGCGCAATTTTGAAAAGAGGATCGTTATCTAGACCCAGGTCCGCAAGCACCTCGTCACATATTTTGCGCATCACCTTGGCGCGAGGGTCAAAATTCTTGTAGACGCGATGACCAAAACCCATCAATCGGAACGGGTCGTTCTTGTCTTTTGCCCGTTTGATGTACTCATCGATACGTGACTCATCTTTGATCTCGTACAACATGTTGAGGACTGCCTCGTTCGCGCCGCCGTGCGCAGGACCCCAGAGTGCCGCGATTCCCGCGGAAATGCATGCGAAAGGATTGGCGCCGGTAGAGCCTGCAAGGCGTACAGTTGAGGTTGAAGCATTCTGCTCGTGATCTGCGTGCAGCAGGAAAATGGTGTCCATGGCTTTGGCCAGAACAGGGCTGACATTGGGTGCTTCACATGGCGTGCTGAACATCATGTGAAGGAAGTTTTCTGCAAAACCGAAATCATTGCGCGGATACATGAAAGGCTGGCCGATAGCATGCTTGTAGCACATGGCGGCGATCGTCGGCATTTTGGCGATCAACCTGTGTGCCGAGATCCTTCGATCTTCCTCTTTGGTGATGTCGAGAGAGTCATGGTAAAAAGCGGACAGTGCACCAACGACACCTACCATGATTGCCATGGGGTGAGCATTCATCGGAAACCCCTTGAAGAACTGACAAAGTTGTTCATGGACCATGGTGTGATAGCGAATGTCGTTTTCAAAGCGAGCCTTTTCAGTGACGTCCGGCAATTCCCCATTGAGAAGCAAGTAGCAGGTTTCCAGATAGTCTGATTTCTCTGCTAGCTGTTCTATTGGGTAACCCCTGTGCAGCAAAACGCCCTCGTCACCGTCGATAAAGGTAATTTTGGACTCGCATGAGGCCGTAGACATGAACCCAGGGTCATAGGTGAAATACCCCTTGGCTGTGAGTCCCCCAACATCAATGACGTTCGGCCCGATATTGCCCTCAAGAACAGGAAGCTCAATGCTGTCTTTGATACCGTCAATAGACAAAATGGCAGTTTTGTTGCTCATGCAGAACTCCTGGCAATGCTGATTTCCGGTGGATGAAGCCTCTGGTCAATTACTTTCGCGCGAACCTCATACAAGTGCTGTTCAAAAAGCTGTTCGGGTGATCTGAATTTCCGACTTCCTTGCATTTTAGCAATGCCAAGTGCTTGAGAGTCAAGACAATTGCAGACCGCATGGCTTAGTGACAATAAACTGTCAAAAACCCTGCAAATGCCTTGGTGTTTATTGTATTCCACATGTCAGGAGACTATACTCCACGCCCATGTTACGCGAGCTTGAATTGCAAGTGTAATCAAACAGATCGGCCCAGTCAGGGCCGGCCAATTTATCTAACCTAGCCCCTCCGGGCCTCATGGAAATGTAAATTCTGTGAACGACAAGCGACCTAAGAACCTCGATTTCTCTACCCTTCGATTGCCCCTTCCTGCCATCACATCGATTCTGCATCGCATTTCCGGCGTATTCATCTTTGCCGGAGTGGCTGTGCTGTTGTGGTTGTTCAGTGAATCCATGTCTTCGAGCGAGGGCTTCGCTCGAGTTGGCTCCTGGCTGTCAATGCCAATCACGAAGATACTGGTTTGGGCGATCCTGTCCGGCTTGCTGTATCACCTCATCGCAGGGATCAAGCACCTCGTGATGGATCTGGGTATCGGTGAAACACTCGCTGGTGCACAGACGGCAGCCAGATTGGTTGTTGCCCTTTCAATCATTGCAATTGTCGCGTCAGGAGTATGGCTGTGGTAACAAATGTCACCAGTTTTGGTCGAAGCGGGCTTTACGACTGGGTCGTTCAGCGCCTGACGGCTGTTTATCTTGCGGTGTACTTCGTGGGCTTGCTCGGATATATGGCATTGTCTCCAGATCTGGATTTCGAACAGTGGCGCGACCTTTTCAGCGCAACCTGGATGCGCGTTGCCAGTTTGTTCGCCCTGGTTGCCCTCTGTGCTCATGCGTGGGTGGGGTTGTGGACAATATCCACGGATTATTTGACTTCGGACTTGCTGGGCTCCAAGGCTTCTGTAATTAGATTCGCCTTCCAATCAGCCTGCGTCATCGTGATGTTCATTTACCTCGTCTGGGGTATTCAGATTTTGTGGGGACTTTAAATGTCAGGCGTACGAACTCTTTCTTTTGATGCGGTAATCGTAGGCGGTGGCGGGTCAGGCCTGCGCGCTGCGTTGCAACTTTCGCAGTCGGGCTACAAGACAGCTGTTATCAGCAAGGTGTTTCCGACCAGATCGCACACTGTATCTGCTCAAGGCGGAATAACGTGTGCCATAGCGAGCGACGATCCAAATGACGATTGGCGCTGGCACATGTATGACACTGTCAAGGGGTCCGACTACATCGGAGACCAGGACGCTATCGAGTATATGTGCAGCGAGGGTCCCCAAGCTGTGTTTGAACTGGAGCATATGGGACTGCCATTTTCCCGGACTGAGAGCGGGCGTATTTACCAGCGCCCGTTCGGCGGGCAGTCAAAGGATTTTGGCAAGGGAGGCCAGGCAGCACGGACGTGTGCTGCGGCGGACCGAACGGGTCATGCGCTGCTTCACACTCTTTATCAAGGTAACGTTAAGAATAAAACTGTCTTCCTGAATGAGTGGTTCGCAACAGATCTGGTGCGCAACCAAGACGGAGTCGTCGTAGGCGTAACGGCTATCTGCATTGAAACAGGTGAAACTGTTTACATCAAATCAAAGGCGACTGTTTTTGCTACTGGCGGTGCTGGCCGAATTTATGCCTCTACGACCAATGCCATGATTTGTACTGGTGACGGTATCGGTATGGCATTGCGAGCGGGCTACCCGGTACAGGACATGGAAATGTGGCAGTTCCACCCCACAGGGATCTATGGCGCGGGCTCACTCGTGACTGAAGGCTGCCGTGGGGAAGGAGGGTACCTGATCAACAAGGACGGAGAGCGGTTTATGGAGCGCTACGCTCCCAACGCGAAGGATCTCGCAGGTCGCGATGTTGTCGCCCGCTCGATGATTCTTGAGATCATTGAAGGGCGAGGCTGTGGTCCTCTGGGTGATCACGTAATGCTCAAGCTCGATCACCTTGGCGAGAAGGTTTTGAATGCAAAACTGCCCGGAATTCTCGAGCTGTCTCGTACGTTCGCACATGTGGATCCGGTGAAGGAACCTATTCCTGTAGTGCCTACATGCCATTACATGATGGGTGGCATTCCCACCAATATTCATGGTCAGGCGCTATCACAGGATGCCGATGGCAGCGACAAAATTATCGAAGGACTGTTTGCAGTAGGTGAAGTGGCTTGCGTTTCAGTGCATGGCGCCAATCGTCTAGGAGGCAACTCGCTGCTGGACCTCGTGGTATTTGGCCGCGCGGCAGGCAAACACATCGAGAGCATGCTACGTCAGGGCGTCGAACAGCGCGCCGCTTCCCAGTCAGACATAGAGCAGGCGTTGACCCGTTTGAACCGCTTGAACAATACCACCAAGGGCGAAAGCGTTGCGGAATTGCGTATTGTCATGCAAACGATCATGCAGAACTACTTCGGTGTTTTCCGACGCGGTGATTTCATGAGAGAAGGGATTCAAAAGCTTGCGGAATTGCGATTGCGGATCGCCAATATCTCGCTCGCTGACAAGAGCAACGCATTCAATACAGCACGCATTGAAGCGCTTGAATTGGAGAATTTGTTTGAAGTGGCGGAAGCAACTGCGATTGCTGCTGAAGGAAGAACTGAAAGCAGGGGGGCACACGCTCGAGACGATTTTCAGGAGCGCGATGATGAGAATTGGCTATGCCATTCACTGTACTTTCCCGGCACAAAGACTGTTTCAAAACGTGCGGTCAACTTCTCTCCAAAATCGGTCGAGAAATTCGAACCGAAGGTCAGAACCTATTAATTTGCCTCACTTGGCGCTAAGTTCCTGCGAGTGACAGGAAAAGGTAGATCATCGTGCTAGTCAGTCTATATCGCTACAACCCGGAAGTGGATTCGAAGCCCCGCATGCAGGACTACGAGATCGAGCTGCCGGCTGGAAAAGATCTGATGGTTCTGGACGTACTTGAATTGCTCAAGCGTCAGGACCCGTCCATTTCATATCGCAGATCGTGTCGAGAGGGAGTTTGCGGCTCTGATGGTATGAATATAAGCGGCACCAATGGCCTCGCTTGCATTACTCCCGTATCTGCTGCAACCAGAGGCGGCAAACTGGTACTTCGCCCATTGCCTGGACTGCCAGTAGTGCGCGATCTTGTTGTCGACATGGGTGTGTTCTACAAGCAATTTGAAAAAATCCAGCCCTTTCTTATCAATTCCACACCAGCGCCAGCCATTGAGCGACTGCAGTCGCCTGAGGATCGCGAAAAGCTGGATGGCCTCTACGAGTGCATACTGTGCGCCTGTTGCAGCACAAATTGCCCTTCTTTCTGGTGGAACCCGGACAAGTTCATCGGCCCTGCAGGGCTGCTGCAGGCTTACCGATTTCTGGCAGATTCCCGCGACACGGCGACAGACGCCCGACTTGCAGACCTTGAAGATCCCTTCAGCGTCTTCCGCTGCAGAGGTATCATGAATTGCGTGGCCGTTTGCCCAAAGGGACTGAACCCGACAAGAGCTATCGGCCACATTCGATCAATGCTTCTGCAAAGAGCGACATGAGTAGGAACATACTCTAACAATAATCAGCTACTGGATACGGACATTATTGAAGCAGGCAATGACACTGCTTCCTCAATTACCCAGGAAGAATACAGATGCAAGAAAGCATTATGGAACTCATGTGGAAAACAGGGCACTTGTCCGGCGGCAACGCGTCTTACGTCGAACAATTGTATGATCAGTTCCTGCAGGATCCCAATTCGGTGCCACAGGAATGGCGCACCAATTTTGAGAATCTCCCCAAGATATCCGATTCACAGGAATCGGATATTTCACATTTGGAGATCCAGAAATATTTCAAGCAACTAGGCAAGACCAGCCGCTTCAAGCCCTTGCTCTCGGACGACGCTGTCGTCAATTCCGAACATGAAAACAAGCAGGTGCAGGTTCTTCACCTTATCAGCTCCTATCGTGTGCGCGGTCATCAGAAAGCAAAGCTCGATCCATTGAACATGATGCGACGTGAACTGGTCCCTGATCTTCAGCTTGATTTCCATGGCCTTTCGCCGGTTGACTACTCAACTGTGTTTCAAACCGGGTCGCTGTTCATCAAAAAAGACAAGGCGCCACTGCGTGAGATTATTGAAGTACTGGAGCGCATCTATTGCGGATCGATTGGTTACGAATTCATGCATATTGTTGACCTTGCGGAAAAGCAATGGATTCAAAAGCGAATCGAAACACATCTTGGCAATCCTGACTTCCCTTCCGAGGTCAAGAAGCATCTTCTCGAACGCTTGAGTGCAGCCGAAGGGCTCGAAAAGCATCTGGATTCCAAATATCCAGGGACAAAGCGCTTTGGACTTGAAGGAGGTGAGAGTCTGATCCCGCTCGTCGACGAGCTTATTCAGCGCTCCGGCAGTTACGGCGCAAAAGAAATCGTAATTGGTATGGCTCACCGCGGACGGCTCAATGTGCTGGTCAATACGCTCGGCAAGAATCCTTCCGATCTGTTCAGTGAGTTCGAAGGCCGTGCAACCTACAAGAGTTCAGGCGATGTAAAGTATCACCAGGGCTTCTCTTCTAACATCATGACACCTGGCGGCGAAGTCCACCTTGCGATGGCTTTCAACCCCTCGCATCTGGAAATTGTGTCTCCCGTGGTAGAAGGCTCTGTGCGTGCACGGCAGGACCGCAGACTCGACAAGGTTGGCGGCAAAGTTGTTCCGATCATCATTCACGGTGACGCCGCATTTGCCGGCCAGGGTGTGGTGATGGAGACCTTCCAGATGTCCAAGACCCGCGCCTACTCCACCGGCGGTACGATTCATCTGATCGTGAACAATCAGGTTGGGTTCACCACCAGTAAACAGGAAGATGCCAGATCAACAGAATACTGCACTGATGTCGCAAGAATGGTTCAGGCTCCGATTTTCCATGTCAATGGTGATGATCCTGAAGCAGTGCTTTTCGTCACCCAACTGGCGCTGGATTTCCGCTACGAGTTCAAGAAGGACGTCGTTATCGATCTCATGTGCTACCGCCGCCGTGGCCATAACGAAACTGACGAACCAGCCAGCACTCAACCACTGATGTATACCCAGATACGGCAGCAGAAGACAACGCGTGCCCTGTTCGCGGAGCGCCTGATAGCAGCGTCGGTGGTGACTGAGGAAGAGGCTGAGTTCCTGAATACTTCCTACCGCAAAGCACTGGATACCGGCGAACATGTTGTGAAGTCTCTGGTCAAAGAGCCATCAGTAGAGCTGTTCGTGGACTGGAACCCCTATCTCGATCACGAGTGGACGCCCAATTTCAATACAACCATCAAACTCGAAACCCTTCAGGCTCTGGGGCGAAAGTTGGTGAAGATTCCTTCCGGCATGACGCTGCACAAGCAAGTGCAGAAGATCATCGACGATCGTGCCCAGATGGCATCGGGTGAAAAGCCGGTTGACTGGGGTTTCGCCGAGACACTGGCATATGCCAGCATCCTGACCAGCGGCAACAAAGTTAGAATTACTGGACAGGACGTGGGGCGCGGGACGTTCTCGCATCGTCACGCAGTGCTTCACGATCAGGAAACCGGGGCGGAGTATATTCCCCTGCAGGCTCTCGCGGCTGATCAGCGCAGTTTCTCGATCTACGACTCTTTGTTGTCCGAGATGGCTGTACTCGCGTTTGAATATGGCTATGCCACAACAACGCCCAATGCATTGATTATCTGGGAAGCGCAGTTCGGCGATTTCGCGAATTCGGCACAAGTAGTGATTGACCAGTTCATTACCAGTGGTGAGCACAAATGGCAACGTCTTTGCGGCTTGACGATGCTTTTGCCGCATGGATACGAAGGGCAGGGGCCCGAGCACTCGTCGGCGCGCCTTGAACGTTTCCTGCAACTATGTGCAGAACAGAACATTCAAGTGTGCCTCCCGACTACCTCAGCACAGGTTTTCCACATGCTGAGACGACAAGTGCTTTGCCCGCTTCGCAAACCACTTGTAGTGATGTCACCCAAGAGTCTGCTGCGACACAAGGAAACGACTTCTACGCTGGAAGAGCTTGCAAATGGAACTTTCCAGGTAGTGATTGGAGAGACTGACGAATTGCCCGCAGCGAAAGTCGAGCGCGTCATTTTGTGCAGTGGCAAGGTGTATTACGACCTTCGGCAGGAGCGCCGTACACGGGACATCCAGAGCATCGCTATCGTTCGCCTGGAGCAATTGTATCCGTTCCCCTCAGATGACCTGCGCGATGTCCTGAAAAAGTACAAGAATTTCAAGGAAGTCATGTGGTGTCAGGAGGAACCCATGAACCAGGGAGCATGGTATTCCACACAGCATCACATTCGACGTGTCACCCAGGAACTGAAGGCTGATGTGCCTCTTACCTATGCTGGCCGTGAGGCCTCAGCGTCTCCAGCTGCTGGGTATCCGGCATTGCACATGGAGCAGATGCGCCAATATCTCGACCAGGCAATGACGCTGAAAAAATAAGCCACTTAAATTAGTCATAAAAGGACAAAACAATGACAATCGAAATCAAGGCGCCAACACTCCCTGAATCAGTGCCGGACGGCACAATCGCGACGTGGCATCGAAAAGCAGGCGAGGCCGTCAAGCGTGACGAATTGCTTGTTGATATTGAAACAGACAAAGTTGTGATTGAAGTGGTTTCGCCAGCTGATGGCGTACTCCAGAAAATTTTGAAGAACACTGGTGACACGATTGTCAGCAACGAATTGATTGCACT
>CAISYX010000207.1 GCA_903889815.1 uncultured Gammaproteobacteria bacterium | reverse complement strand
TTCTAATAGTTACAGCAAATTCATGTAACATATTGCCCACTAAATTTGTAACAAAATCAGTAAGTTCATTTTCGTTTTTTGCAGACAACGAACGGGACTTGCGCGAGATACCGGATAACGTGAAGGCAGAGCTGGACATCCGTCCTGTACGCTGGATTGATCAGGTTCTGGAGCTGGCGCTGGAGTATCAGCCAGTCCCAATTTCTAGCGATCTTGTAAGCAAACCGGCCATTGGTTCCGCTACAGAAGATACAGACAAGAACAAGGAAGAAATGCCTGTAAATACGCACTGAATCACATTGGGGGCCGGCGTTTTCAGTTGACACGGCTTTCCGTGGCTTGGTATAAAGTGGACGTCGTATTGCTTATCAAGCCATTTCTTGGATAAAAAATCAGACAGAATATGTACACTCAGGGCGGGATTTGAACTTTCATTTCACCGCCTGAGTTTCTTGTAATAATTCAACTTAGAAAAATAAGGGGATAACGTGAACAAGTCAGAATTAATCGATGCTGTGGCAGCAGGTGCCGATATACCAAAAGCAACAGCTGGGCGAGTGATAGATGCAATGATCGATGCGATCACTGACTCACTGAAGAAGAGTGATCCGGTTGTGTTGGTTGGCTTTGGTACATTTACAACAAAAGAGCGTGCTGCTCGCCAAGGCAGAAATCCCCAGACTGGTGCCACAATCCAGATCAAGGCAGCCAAAGTGCCTACTTTCAAAGCAGGCAAAGCGTTGAAAGATTCTGTCAATCTTTAACTGGACATTCTAAATTCGTGAGCACAGGCGCCGGCTGATGAGACGGTTGCGATTCGGACAGTGACACTTCCGGGTGCTGCGGAAACACAAAGAGCCGCAGGCTTACGAATTTACAAGGCGCATCTTCGATGCGCCTTTTTAGTTTAAAAAGGGACGTCAATTTCACATTTTTGTGATGACCTCCTGGGTTCACCTCCAGTATCACGACAGGGTTAGATATGCTGCAAACAATTCGCGAAAATTCCCAGGGACTCGTCGCCAAAGTTATTATCGGCTTCATTATCGCCATCATGGCATTGTTCGGTGTTGAGTCCATAATGAATGGATTCATTACCAATCCAACCGTTGCAGAAGTGAACGGCGAGGAAATTACTGAGCCGGAGCTGCAGACAAGCGTACAGAATCTCATTGCGTCCGTTGGTGGCAATCTGGAATCTCTCGATGAGGATTTGATTCGCCAGGTTGCGCTCAATCAGATTATTGAAGACCGATTGCTGCGCCAATCTTCCAAAGAAGCCGGACTGATCATTTCAAGTGATGCGATTGATCTTCAGATCATCAGCAATCCTCAGTTCCAGGTTGGCGGTGTTTTCAATTCCGATCTTGCTGTTCGAACCATGGCCACCCAGGGCTTTACCGTTGCGGGCTACCGTCAGGCCTTGGCAGATCAGATGGTAGTAGGGCAGATCGCCAATGCTTATGCTTCGTCCGGATTTGTCACGCAGAGTGAGATGGAGCGTATAGCGGCTTTGTCTTCTCAGACTCGTGATTTTCGTTTTGTTTCTGTCACTCTGGGCAATCGTACCGGTGGTGAAGCAATACCTGCCGAGCAGGTCGAGTCCTATTATCAGAACAATCAGTCCCAGTTCATGGTCGAAGAAGAAGTTGCTATCGATTACGTAGTGCTGGACAAAGCCGCTATTTTTTCTGAAGTGCAAGTCAGT
>CAISYX010000206.1 GCA_903889815.1 uncultured Gammaproteobacteria bacterium | reverse complement strand
TTCCATGAGAGCCTCTGGCGTTTCAGCAGCCTCGAGTGGGTCTGCCATGGCGACATCGACGATATCCAGATGGGCATACACGCTGCGGTTGCCTCTGGTGATCACATACACCATGTAGTAGCGGGTGTTCTCCCCCGCCGCATTGCTTGCCGCCAACACTGCATAGAATTGTTCCTGTTCGGGCCCGTAGAGAACGCGATTGCCCAGAATGTCATTCGCCCAGAAATTGCTGCTGCCGCAGGCACGGCCCTGGCAGCGGAACAATTCGGTATTCTCAGACGTGACGTGGCTCAGGAAATGTGCGAACACTTCCGTGCCGCTGAATCCAGCTGGAATCTGGTAGGTGATGCGGGTGAGCAGGCCTCGAATGCGCTCCTCTCTACCGGCCGTGACCCGGCCGTTCACACGCTGCAGTCGTCCAAGCGCCAGACGGTAGTTGCTGTTGGATTGAACGGAGTACTGCGCAATCACCGCACCAGGAAAACGCTCAATACCTGAATAATCCGCGGCCCCGGAGACGTCACCAGCACTTTGCGCCCATGACACGGATATCAGCAACGCTGGCAGCATCAGCAGACTCAGAAAAGCAGCTTTCCACTGCAAGGCATTATTGGTCATCGACGGAGGGACTGCTTTTACTGGGGCGGGTTGTCGATGAACGTTTGCGCGGGGCTTTCGGCATGAGCTTGGACGTCGCTGCAGAATCCTGCCTGTCGCCTTCAGGAACATGCACTTCCACATCCTGCTCAAACTCTTCCCCGGTCGTGAAGATCTCGGCCTCAGGCGACACCTCGCCCCCTGGAAACGGCGCAAACGGAAAAGGTTTGAACTCGCTGTTGTACGTCAGGAAGTCCAGCACCTGGCGCACATAGTGGGTCAGGCCCGCCCCGAGCTCGCGCAGATTGCGATTGTCAGTGCCAGTAAGAAGCCCGAACAGCGCCTGCGCAATGATCAAGAGGGTCAGGACCATGCCGGCCAGATAAAGTGCAATCGACAGGGCGATCATGAAGGCAATGCGGAACCACTGAGTCGGCTTCTTCAAATTCTCAACGATATCGTCTGTCATGATTACTCCTTGCGATTCAATGTCTTGGTCTGATTGGCTTCATATTCCACATCCAGCGCCTGCTCCCCGAGCATCAGGGAAGCCACGATCTGCCGGACAGAATTGCCCCCGTAGATGATCTGGTACAGACCATTCGCCAGCGGCATGTAGACCCCCAGTTTATCGGCCTTCTCCTTCACCAGCTTGAGGGTGTTGACCCCCTCTGCCACCTGACCGACTTCCACGATGGCTTCTTCGATGGACTTGCCTTGGCCGAGCGCGAAGCCTACTCGGAAATTGCGACTCAGTGGTGACGAACAGGTGACGACCAGATCACCTACGCCGGACAGGCCAAGAAAGGTCATCGGGTCTGCACCAAGTTTTCTGCCAAATCGCGCCATTTCTGTCAGGCTGCGAGTTACCAGCATGCTGTTGGTGTTGTGGCCCATGCCCATGGCTGAAGCAAGTCCGGCAATGATTGCATAGATATTCTTCAGAGCCCCGCCCAGCTCCACTCCGAACATATCATCATTCGTGTACACACGAAAATACTCGGACTTGAGGATCCTCTGGA
>CAISYX010000205.1 GCA_903889815.1 uncultured Gammaproteobacteria bacterium | reverse complement strand
CACCCGCTCCTTGAGAAGGCGCGAATAGATGTCATAGGAGCGCTCACCCCGGGCAGTCTGTTCAACAACCATCGGCACCAGTGTAGACACAATCAAATCCTGCGTGTGATCCATATAGACTCGTTATTTGGCTGCTTTTGCCGTTTCCGGCTTGATGACGTCATCATAACTGACACGCTTTTCCTTCACTTTGGCTTCCGCCAGAATCGCTTCAAATGCCTGATCCTCGAGCACGGAAGACTCTACCGTGGCTAGTTGATCCTTGTTGCTGTAGTACCAGCGCACCACCTGCTCTGGGGTTTCGTAAGTGGAGGCAATATCCTCTATCGTCGATTTCACGAGTTCTGGATCTGCTCTCAGACCTTTGCTCTTGATGACTTCCCCGAGAATAAGTCCGAGAGCTATGCGCTTCTCAGCTTGCTCACGGAAAAGTTCATCCGGAAGCATGGAAGGATCAATGCTCTGCTTGCCATTGCCGAATTGCTGCAGGGCCTGCTGACGCAGAGAGCCAATCTCGCCCAGGACCAGGCTGTTGGGCAACGCGACTTTGTTCTGTGCCAGCAACTGCTCCATCACCCGACTTTTCACTTTGGCTTTGCTGGCATTCTTGAGTTCGCGCTCCATATTGGCCGCTACTTCCTTGCGGAAAGCTTCAAGACCCCCTTCATCGATTCCAAAGACCGCAAAGAATTCTTCATTCAACTCAGGAAGTACCGGAGCACTCACCGAATTGATCTTGATCTCGAATTTCACGGGCTTGCCGGCGAGATCCTTGTTCTGATAATCCTCTGGAAACACCAGTTCGAGAACGACATCATCGCCCGTCTTCTTCTTGGTAAGGCCTTTTTCGAACCCATCAATCATGCGCTGGGATCCCAGAACGAGGCTGGCGCCCTGCGCTGAGCCGCCAGCAAAGCCTTCACCATTGATGGTGCCAGCGTAATCGATATTCAATCGATCTTTGGTCTTGCTCTGGCGCGTTACTGGCTCCCAAGTCTGACGCTGCTGGCGCAGTGTCTCAATCATCTTGTCTATAGTCTCGTCTTCGACCTGAGCTACCAGTTTTTCAACTTTCAATTCCTTGAAGTCAACCAGTGTGACTTCCGGAAAAACTTCGAACAATGCGATGTACTCAAGATCTTTGCCTTCTGCAAGAGATTTGGGCTCGATGCGTGGCTGCCCTGCAGGCTTCAAATTCTGTTCCGCGATAGCCTGGTAATAGGTCTTGCTCATCACTTCGCCGACCACTTCCTGGCGAACACCCTTGCCGTAGCGTCCCTTGATGACTTTCAAAGGGATCTTGCCTTTGCGGAAACCATTCAGACGGACGTTGCCAGCGGCTTCCTGAAGGCGCGCCATGACGGCGCTTTCAACGACTGCTGCGGGAACTCCGACGGTCATACGACGCTCGAGTTCGGAAATTGTCTCGATGGAAACTTGCATGGATAACCCTCTACTATCGGCAGACCTGGTGTGTCGACCTTTCATTGTCATTCTGGAAAGAACTCACTGGATCACAGCTCCGACCCGGCAAATTCGCAGCGAAAACGGAAATCCTGGATGTACACCCTCTTTGCACGCCCCAAAGCACTCTCTTTAAATGCTTATAATTCAACGGCTTAAG
This sequence comes from uncultured Gammaproteobacteria bacterium, assembly GCA_903889815.1. Lineage (GTDB taxonomy): Bacteria > Pseudomonadota > Gammaproteobacteria > Pseudomonadales > Pseudohongiellaceae > UBA5078. The sequence goes on along the minus strand of CAISYX010000205.1, from coordinate 5,934 downwards.
ATGTATTTCCCGGCTTCTAAAGTGCGCGATTCTCCCATACTGCCTGCTTATATTCAATTGTGAATATTGTGAGGACTGTCAGGCTGGACTATTCTCGACAGACATTTGTATTGCTGCAGAGGCACTCGTGAATCCGGCAAATATCCATGTCAATGGTGTCATACTGGCTGGCGGCAAAGGCTCCCGCATGCAATTCCAGGAAAAACCCTTGCTGGCGCTCGGCAACAGGCGCGTCATGGATTGGATCCTTCAATCAGCTACACAGCAAGTATCCCAGCTTTTGATAAACGTCAACAAAGCGGCCGAACGCTACGCGGAGTTCGGCCTGCCCCTGATCTCTGACTCTTTCGGCAATGACCCAGGCCCACTTGCAGGAATTCATGCTGCGATGCTCTGGAGCCTTGCCAATGATCCAGGATGCACCCACGTTGCCTGCTTCCCCGGAGATGTCCCATGGTTCGACAATGACTACGTGCAGCGCGTGCTGGGCCTGATGATTCATGAGCATACTCAGATAGGCTGGTTGCAGACTCAACAGCAATACCAACCCCTTTTTTCGGTGTGGGACTTGCGCATGGAAAGGTTACTTGCGCAGGCATTGGAGCGCGGTTACTACAGCCCGATGGCCTTCACCAGATTGCATTCTAACTCCCTTCTGGTTTTACCCGAAACGAAGTCAGGTCATTACCTGAATCTCAACTCTCCTGAAGATTTGGTCCTGGCGCGGACCTTTGCAGAACAGTGCACACAAGATTGATGATGCAAGGCAGCCAAAAACCGGCATTAAATTTTTTTTCCCAATTTATATTCCAACTCTCTGTATTTAAAGAAATTGTTAAACACTAGAACACGTAACTCAAGCTTGATAACTGTGAAAAATGCTGGAAATGACCTCTGTTAGAATCTGCTTCTAACACATTGATGAATCATAGAATTTATCCGGCATGCAGTCTGATGAATCTATTCGCAACACGTTGAAATAATAGCTTTTAATTGATTCCAAAGAATGCCATGGCACTGTGCCACCCTCTCAGGAATGGCATACTAATTGCGCCCTTCTCAGAACAAATTGCACGTACTATTTTCAGCCTACTCGTCAGCTCAGGGCCGCGCTCGGCTCAGAAGGCAAGAATCCTTGCGACCAAGCGGTCCTGGGCTGACGGAGACAACAAGAGGATCAAGAGTATGGCAATCCTTCGCACGCAAGACCGCTCAGATCGAATAGTTCCCGAACGCACAGAACGTGTGTACGACTCTGGCGGCCTTTGGTACTTTCGAACACGCGACCGCGGCAGTATCGGCCCGTTCCGTTATCAGTCTGAGGCACGCCAGATGCTGCAAAACTTCATTCGTGACATGCAGGCAGCGGATGTCGCTGCTGCGAAGTCCAGCAAGCCTCGCTTTCGCCTGAATACCCTCGCCAGAAATGCTCGCGGAAGCATGGGAGCGATGGGCTTCGGCAATTGAGTCTGAGCCAGATATATCTTTACGGCCGGGATGTCAGCGTTTGAGCTGCCGCCCTGGGGTAATTTTTTGCAACGATTGATCGCCTTCTCCGATTTCCTGCGTTAAGCTTTCCGGCAATTTCATGTACCGGCTTCCGTCCAGGATGCCCCCATGAGCGAGTCAGCCGTGCGAAGACACTCTGAGAGCCACATGGAAACACCCCCTGCCGTACTGACTGTCTGTCTCAGTGCTTCGGCTCTTGCCGCGAGATTCTGGCGACAATTGGATATCCCTCAAATAGCTCTCAGGCATATTTACTCTGTTGCCGAGGCAGGCACATATTCCCCAGCCTTGATTCTTCTGGACAGTACTCTGCTCGAATACGCCACCGAACAGGAATGGCGGAATGCATTTCCCTCCGCGATACTGATGAGCTCAGATGAATCCATCGAAACATGTGACCTGCTCTTTAGCGACGGATTCCCAGAAGTGCAATCCCAAAAAATTCTCCAAAGTGCCTGCGAAGCGTGGCTTGCGCGCAAGCGTCTGGCGGACAGCCAGCAGGCGCTGGCTGCAATCGAAGGCAATCTCGACCAGCTCGCCAGCGTGGGAATTGCCTTGTCCGCAGAGAATGACCTTGCGACCTTGCTGCGAAAAATTCTGACCTAGGGGCAGAATATATCCAACTGCGATGCAGCATCATTGTTTCTGGTTGATGCCGACGGCCAGCACATTACATTCAAGCTTACCCAGAATGACTCAATTGATTTTCCATTTGAAGAGCGCCGCTTCCCTCTCAGTTCAGCCTCGGTTTCCGGATACGTAGCACTCACGAAGCAAGCGCTCAACATCGGCGATGCTTATGACCTGCCATATGACGCGCCTTACGGCTTCAACAAGAGTTTTGACGAGAACACAGGGTATCGCACAGTCAGCATGCTGACTCTGCCTGCACTGAACAAAAACAAGAACATCATTGCCGTATTGCAATTCATCAATCGCAAAAGGCAGCGTGACATTGCGCTTACACCGGGCTCAGATACACAGCAGCACATACTTCCTTTTGACGATGGAACATTTCGACTACTGCAGGCTCTCGCAGGCCAGGCTGGCGTAGCAATCGAGAATGCCATCCTGCACAACGACATTCGAAAACTGTTTGAAGGCTTCGTCAACGCAGCAGTCATGGCAATTGAACAACGTGATCCCACTACGAGCGGACATTCCTTCAGAGTTGCAGATCTATGCGTGGCGCTGGCACGCGCGGTCAATTGCAATTCCCATCCGGAACACTACTGCCATGTGCATTCCGAAGCGCAAGTTCGAGAGCTGCGCTACGCCGCGCTGTTGCACGACTTCGGCAAGGTAGGCGTGCGAGAATCGGTGTTGGTGAAGTCCAAGAAATTGAGCATGGAAAACGTCAACAATATTCATTACAGAATCTTGCTGGCCAAAGAAAAACTCAAGAATAGAGCGCTGCAACAGCAGCTTCAGCTGTATCGAAAAGGAAGCTACTCAGCTGAGAAAGTTCAGAGAATTGAACATAGTTTGATGCTTGAATTGGAACAGCTCGATCATTTCTTCGAAACGATTGTGGCCGCCAACGAGCCAAGCCTTCTGGATAGCTCGCGTGCCACGGACCTGAATAGAATTGCCGCTTACTGCCCGCCATTTGAAAAGCGTCATGGTTTCTCGATTGTCAACGACTACGAATTTGCAATGCTCGCAATTCCCAAGGGTAGTCTTTCGCTGGAAGAGCGCCTGGAGATTGAGTCGCATGTCACACATACAAGAAATTTCCTGCAATTGATCCCCTGGACTGAAGAATTCCGCAATGTTCCCGAGATTGCAGGGTCACATCATGAGAAGCTCAACGGCAGTGGATATCCTTCAGGGAAAGACGCTCTGGAAATTCCATTCGCATCGAAGATCATGACGATCTGCGATATTTTTGATGCACTGACGGCGTCAGACAGGCCTTACAAAGCGGCAGTACCTGCAGAGTTTGCTCTGGACATTCTCCAGAAAGAAGCAAAAGCAGGCGCTATCGATCAGAGTTTGATCAACGTCTTCATCGAAAGTGCTGCTTACAAAGTTATAGAAGGGAATAGCTATTCAGAAGGAAAAAAAGGCGGGCTGAATTACAATCATCATGTATGTGATTTTGATCTGCATACAAAGCACTAACTCGCCAAAGCAACAGAAATCACATCGTTCCCCTCGGCGAATTGTCTCTCACGAACAGGCGCAGTCGTGACGGTTGATTCCCCGGATCGCAACTCAGCGAGAGCCACAGCAAACACTTCTTCCGTGTGGCGCCAGAAAAAGAATCGCCCTCTGTTGTTGAGCCGATGCAGCGTTCCTGCAGGCAGTACTGCAGCAATACCATGCAATACATCATGCAAGCTGGATATCTCACAACTTCCCTGCCAAAAGTGCACAGGCATCCTCAATTTTTGCAAGTCCAGGTGCAGCGGAGTCATTGCCAGTACCGCATCCCGTGAGACACCAGTAGCGCCGTATCTTACAGCCTCCAAACCCACGTCGATCAACTGATTTCTGATGCTCGGATTGTCAAGCAACTGCCTGTCGGGGTAGGCAAGGGACTCACGCAGACGCTGTAAGTAGTGCTCGGTATTGGATTTGCGAAGCAACAACCGCAGACTTACAGTCCCCTGCAGGAACGTTCCAAACAACCTTCTCAAAAGCTTGCAGAACAGGCCAGACTGACCACCGAAGACTGGCATCTGACTGGACAAGCCCAACACCATGGCAACGCGATTGGGCGCCATAGACGCAGTCACCAACGCGATACCAATGCCCGCCCCAGTGACGAGGATACCAAAGTGGTCGCAATCCAGGTGATCGGCAAGTTGCAGAATGTCTTCCGCACAGGTCTCCCTGGTAAAAGCGGCATGCGGATCTGATTCTCCGACACCGGGACGATCCAGCGCCAAAAGTCGAAATCCTTTTCGACGCGCCTCGACCTCAAAAAAGGCAGCCTCCAGACGCGAACTGCCGGAGTCATGGACATACAACAGGGGGAATCCTCTGACCGCACCGTACTCCGCGTACGCCAATTGCCGTCCGTCATTCAGGGTGAATCGCTGAGCAGCACCGCACTTGGAGTATGCACTTCGTGTATCGCTGCGGGACTGAGAGAGTGAGTGCGAAGTCATGCTTACCTTGGGTGGCCCGCGGGGAGATGCGTCAGCTTTGCCCGCGGACTTGGAGTTCTGGTATCTGGTGCTCATCATAGGTGGGAATAATTCCCACGTCAATCAGGCCAGCGCTCCTCCATTCACGATAAACATGTGGGAACAATTCCCACCCTTGCGATATACTCGAGACATGAACCTCTCAGACGACAGCGTCAACGCACTGGGGCAGCCTCCCGCCGCACTGGTGTCTGCACTTCGGAAGATTTTACGTCCGCTGGTGCGACTTCTGCTTTCCTATCAGATCACCTACCCCTATTTGATCAACCTGCTTAAAGCCGTGTACGTCGAAGTCGCCGACCAGGAGTTTCAAGTCGACGGAAAGCGCCAGACCGACAGCCGCATCAATCTGTTGACCGGAGTGCACCGCAAGGACGTCAAGCGCCTGCGTGGCGAAACAGCGTCCGATCGCAACACTCCCCGAAACGTTTCAGTAGGCGCTCAAGTAATCGGCGTCTGGCTCGGATCACCAGAATTTCTGGACGACACGGGCGCTCCCCTGCCGCTGCCTCTACGCTCAACCTCCAGAGAGGTACTCGGAAAGACCTTCGATGACCTTGTGGAAATCGTCTGCAGGCAGGACATTCGCCCCCGGGTGATTCTTGATGAATGGCTGAATCTGGGGATTGCTGCACAGGACGACCTCAATCGAGTCGTCCTGAATACCGGCGCATTCACGCCGGCAAAAGGCTTTGACGAAAAGGCGTTTTTCTTCGGCAAGAATATTCACGACCACATGAGCGCGGGCGCACACAACCTGCTTGGCCTCTCACCTTCCTATTTCGACAGAAGCGTCTATTATGACAAGCTCAGCCTGAAGTCCATTGAGACGTTGACCGAGCTCGCCAGGGAAACTGGCATGAATGCCCTGACCACCATGAACCGCACAGCGCTGCAATTACAGAAAAGAGACATGGTCGGTGAGGACAGACACCATCGCATGAACTTCGGCATATTCCATTTCAGCGCAGATCTGCCAACAGAACGAAGCTCGGACAAGGACAGCAAAAATGCCTAGAGCCATTCTCGCCATGCGCCGCTATCCAGCCACCATGCTGCTTGCGATTGTGCTTTTCCTTGCCACCCTGGTCATTACGGCAACCAGTCTCGGGACCGTTGTAAATGGAGGCGGTGAAGACGGTGACGGGGGCATACAAGGTGAAGCGACAAAGCGAGAAAGTTGCGGGACCGAGCAAAAGCAATTTGATGAAAAGCGCGTTTGGAATAGTGCAATAGTAAATCACACAGAATGAACAATACAGTCTGTGTG
>CAISYX010000204.1 GCA_903889815.1 uncultured Gammaproteobacteria bacterium | reverse complement strand
GATTAGCGCAACTAAGTTGACGCCTGCCAAGTGGCTGACTGAGCTGGTCGAGCGCGACTTGAAGAAAGGTACGCGCTACTGGGCGGCGGAGGGCAAGCTGTGGTCGGAAGAGAACCCGGACTCATACGCTGGCGTTCACAACCACGACGGCATGATGCTGATCTTCGACGAGGCCAGCGGCATCCCGGACGGCATCTGGTCGGTGGGGGCGGGCTTCTTCACTGAGAACATCCTCGACAGGTACTGGTTTGCGTTTAGCAACCCCCGGCGCAACAGCGGCTACTTTTTTGAGTGCTTCCACGCTAAACGGGACTTCTGGCACACAAAACAGGTGGACGCCCGTACAGTAGAGGACACTGACAAGGCGGTCTATCAGCAGATCATCGACGAGTACGGCGAAGACTCCAGCCAAGCGCGGGTCGAGGTGTACGGTGAGTTCCCCACCGCTGGCGATGATCAGTTCATCAGCCCGGCACTAGTGGCCGACGCGGCCAGCAGGCCGCCGTACAAGGACGAGACGGCGCCCATAGTGATCGGGGTAGACCCCGCACGGGGCGGGTCGGACTCGACGGTCATCGCGGTGCGGCAGGGGCGCGACATCATCGACATCAAGCGCTACCAGGGTGAGGACACGATGACGATCGTGGGGCGGGTGATCGACGCCATCGACGAGCATAAGCCGGCGCTGGTGGTGCTGGACGAGGGCGGACTAGGGTACGGGATACTGGACAGGCTGCATGAGCAGAGGTATAAGGTCGTCCGAGGGGTGAACTTCGGCTGGAAGGCTAAGAACCCCGTGATGTACGGCAACAAACGGGCTGAGTTGTGGGGCACGATGAAGGACTGGCTGCGCTCGGCGAGCATTCCAGCGGATCGAGGGCTCAAGACCGCCCTGACCGGGCCCACGATCAAGCCGAACTCGTCAGGTACGATCTTCCTAGAGGGCAAGAAAGAGATGAAGGCACGAGGATTGGCCTCGCCAGACGCTGCAGACGCTATCGCCTGCACGTTTGCCTTCCCTGTCGCCCACCGGGAGTACAATGAGCGCACGGTGCGGCGCGTCTCATCGCAAGCGCCTGTCGCTACAACCTCATGGTTAGGTGCATGATTATGGCGCCTAGTCTGTATGCCGCTAAACGCGCTCGTATTAAGGCCGGAAGCGGCGAAAAGATGCGAAAACCGGGCGCCCCGACGAACAAAGAGTCGGCAAAAACTGCCAAAAAGAGGTAAAAAATGCCGCTGGTCAAGTCACCATCCAAGGCAGCGTTTCGCAAGAATGTGAAAGCAGAGATGGCCGCCGGAAAGCCTCAGAAACAGGCCGTGGCCATCGCCTACGCGACCAAACGCGCCGCTGCTAAGGGTAAGAAATAATGGACTACTCTGGCATCGCGGCTGCCGGGGCCGTGGCCAACGGCGGCGCCAAGGGCACCGACAGCGAGATCCTGTCGACGGCGCGATCTAGGCTGAACATGGCCATCTCGGCCTACTCCGAGAGCCGTGAAGACGAGATCGACGACCTGCGTTTCTTCGCGGGCAGTCCTGACAACCACTGGCAGTGGCCAGCGGACGTCTTGGCCACCCGAGGCGCGGTGCAGGGCCAGACGATCAACGCCAGGCCGTGCCTGACGATCAACAAGCTGCCGCAGCACGTCCGCCAAGTCACTAACGACCAGCGGCAGAACCGCCCGAGCGGCAAGGTCATCCCAGCGGACGACCGTGCGGACATCGAGGTCGCGGAGATCTTCGACGGCGTGGTGCGGCACATTGAGTACATCTCGGACGCGGATGTTGCTTACGACACGGCCTGCGAGAACCAAGTGGCGTTCGGCGAGGGTTACATTCGTGTCCTGACCGAGTACTGTGACGAAGACACATTCGATCAAGACATCAAGATCGGGCGTATCCGCAACTCGTTCTCGGTCTACATGGATCCTATGATCCAAGACCCATGCGGGTCGGACGCCAAGTGGTGCTTCATCACTGAAGACATCACCAAAGAAGAGTACGAGCGGCTGTACCCCAACGCAGCGCCCATGTCCACGCTGATGAGCCTTGGTGTAGGCGACCAGTCCCTGAGCCAGTGGATCAACCAGAACACAGTGCGGATTGCGGAGTACTTCTATGTTGAGTACGACCGGGCAACGCTAAACCTGTATCCGGGCAATGTAACGGCCTTCAACGGCACGCCCGAGGACAAGCAGATGCGGGCCATGTACGGCAAGCCGCTGCGCTCGCGTCAGGCCGACCGCAAACGCATTAAGTGGTGCAAGATCAACGGCTACGAGATCCTTGAGGAACGCGACTGGGCGGGCAAGTACATCCCGGTCGTGCGAGTGGTCGGCAACGAGTTTGAGGTTGAGGGCCGGATGTACGTCAGCGGGCTGGTGCGTAACGCCAAGGATGCCCAGCGGATGTACAACTACTGGGTCAGCCAAGAGGCTGAGATGCTGGCGCTGGCACCAAAAGCGCCGTTCATCGGTTACGGCGGCCAGTTTGAGGGCTACGAGAACCAGTGGAAGACCGCCAACACGCAGAACTGGCCCTATCTGGAGGTCAATCCTGACGTTACAGACGGTCAGGGCAACATGCTGCCACTACCCCAGCGGGCACAGCCTCCGATGGCCTCCAGCGGGCTCCTACAGGCCAAACTGGGCGCTTCTGAGGACATCAAGGCAGTCACAGGCCAGTACGACGCCTCGCTGGGCCTGCAAGGCAACGAGCGGTCGGGCCGAGCGATCTTGGCGCGCCAGAAAGAGGGCGACACAGGCACCTACCACTACGTTGACAATCTGGCCCGAGCGGTCAGGTATGTCACCCGCCAGCTTGTCGATCTGATCCCCAAGATTTACGACACGCAGCGCATCGCCAGGATCATTGGCGAGGACGGCGAGTCGAGCATGGTGAAGATGAACCCCATGCAGCCCGAGCCGGTAAAGAAGATTGTCAACGAGCAGGGCATTGTGATCGACAAGATCTACAACCCCAGCGTTGGCAAGTACGATGTTGTGGTGGTGACCGGCCCCGGCTACGCAACCAAGCGGCAGGAAGCGCTGGAGGCGATGGCGCAACTGCTGCAGGGCAACCCGCAACTGTGGTCAGTGGCTGGTGATCTGTTCGTCAAGAACATGGACTGGCCTGGCGCTCAAGAAATGGCCAAGCGGTTTGCCAAGACCATCGACCCCCGCCT
>CAISYX010000203.1 GCA_903889815.1 uncultured Gammaproteobacteria bacterium | reverse complement strand
CTGTACTTGTGCTGGAGCAGTTCGCGGGCAAGGCCCGCTCCTACAGTGTTTCCAGCTGTTCACTCTTCTCCAGCCAGAGTGCTTCCACGCCCTCTGCTTCCGACTTCAGCGCGGCCTGCTTTTGCAGCAGCGTACTCAGGTCCTTCTTGCGGCTTTCTTCATACAGCGCTGCATCGCCCAGCTGGGTTTCCACCAGTGTCAGATCTGCGTGCAGCTTGTCGAGCTTCTGCTCCAGCTTCTTGATCTCATTGCGCAGCGGTGCCAGCTGCTGGCGGTTGGCAGCGGCCTGCTGGCGCAACTCCTTGCGATCGCCCTTTCTGTCCTCGACCGCTTCCACTGGTTTTGCCGCAGTGCCGGTGCTGCCTTTGCTGTTCTCCTGCATCCACTTTTCATAATCATGCAGATCGCCCTCAAATTCCTGACAGCGCCCGTTGTGAATGGAGTGGAACTCATCAACAGTATTGCTCAACAGGTGACGGTCGTGGGACACAATGACCAGCGCTCCCTCGAAGCCCTGCAGCGCCACCGTCAGCGCATGGCGCATTTCCAGATCCAGGTGGTTGGTAGGTTCGTCCAGCAGCAACAGGTTCGGCTTCTGCCACACCACCAGGGCCAGCGCCAGCCGCGCCTTCTCGCCACCTGAGAAATTCTCGATGGTCTCGGTGATGCGATCTCCCCGGAAATCGAAACCGCCCAGAAAATCGCGGATGCTCTGGTCACGCGCCGCCGGATTGAGGCGTTGCAGGAGCAGCATCGGGCTGGCGCGCTGATCCAGCACGTCCACCTGGTGCTGAGCGAAATACCCTACCTGCAGAAACTTCGAGCTGCGCATTTCTCCGGCCAGAGGGGCCAGATCGCTCGCAATCGTGCGCAGCAGCGTCGACTTGCCGCAGCCATTGAAACCCAGCAGACCGATACGCGTGGTGTCGCGAATGCTCAGCCGGATATTGCTCACCAGTGGCGAACCATAGCCGACACTCACCTTGTCCAGCGCCAGCAGCTCGGCAGGCAGGCGCTCCGGTGCCGGGAACTCGAAATGGAACGGCGAGTCGATATGCGCCGGGGCAATCAGCTGCATGCGGTCAAGTTCCTTGAGACGGCTCTGGGCCTGGCGCGCCTTGGTGGCCTTGGCACGGAAACGCCGCACGAAGTCCTCGATCTCAGCCACGCGACGCTGCTGCTTTTCGAACATGGCCTGCTCCTGCGAGAGCCGTTCTGCACGCTGCGTTTCAAAACTGCTGTAGTTGCCGCGATAAAGCGTGAGCTTCTGCTGCTCCACACTCACAACATACGAGATGACTTCGTCGAGAAAACTGCGGTCATGGGAAATGATCAGCAGGGTGCCCTGATAACGCTTGAGCCATTGCTCTAGCCACAGCGTGGCTTCCAGGTCGAGGTGGTTGGTCGGCTCGTCCAGCAGCAGCAGGTCGGACGGGGCCATCAGGGCGGCGGCAAGATTCAGGCGGATGCGCCAGCCCCCGGAAAAACTCGAGACAGGATTGGCGAACTGTTCAGCCGAAAAGCCGAGCCCCGAGAGCAACTGCATGGCCCGGTAACGAATGTCGTAGCCGCCAATCTTGTCCATGTCGCTGTGCAGATGAGCAATGGCCGAACCGTCACCCTTCGCCTCGGCCGCATGCAACTGCCGCTCGATCTCGCGGTAGCGCGCATCGCCATCAATCACGAAGTCCACCGCCGAGGTAGCGGACGCCACTGTCTCCTGACGCATGTGCGCACAGCGCAGCCCTTCCGGCATGGACAGATCGCCCTGATCCAGCGCCAGTTGCCCCAGAAGACAGGCAAACAGACTGGATTTGCCGCTGCCATTGCGGCCAATGACACCTATCTTCTGCCCATTGTGAAT
>CAISYX010000202.1 GCA_903889815.1 uncultured Gammaproteobacteria bacterium | reverse complement strand
GCGGCACCGGACTGGGGCTGGCGATTGCACGCGAGCTTGTGGAACGCATGCAGGGTCGGATAGGCTTCCACTCGGTCGTGGGCCATGGGGCCACGTTCTATTTCGATTTGCCCATCAACAAGGAGAAGAACACATGAAGATATTCCGTTCCAGACTCGCCGCGCTCGCACTGGGTGCACTCGTCACACTGCCAATGCTGGCGCAGGCGCAACTGGCTGACCGCAAGATGCTGACCGATGCGGCCGTCAAGAACATCATGGCCGCTGCTGAAGCGGAAGCACGCGCCAACAACTGGAATGTGGTGATAGCGCTCGTCGATGACGGTGGGCATCTGCTGAGCCTGCAGCGCCTGAACAATACCCAGTCCGCCAGCATCGACATCGCGATCGGCAAGGCCCGCACGGCAGCGGCGTTCCGCCGCCCCTCACAGGCACTGGAAACCATGATTCCGAATCGCCCTGCCTTCATGAGCGTGTCGGGAGAATATGTGCTGATGGAAGGCGGCGTACCCATCGTCGTCGATGGTGTGACACTGGGCGCTGTAGGCGTGTCCGGCGTGCAGGCGGTGCAGGATGCCCAGATTGCCGCAGCCGGGGTTGCCGGACTGCAGCAGTAGGCGTTGACCAGTGCCCGCTCAGGTCGCAGTTATGGACTGGACGGGCACCATACCAGTGGCAATTCCATAGGAAGCGCAGGCGCTGCGATAGTGCTCATCGGCACGCTGCCACACAGGCGCGCTGGCGCCGGCCTGCAGATATTCGCGCAGATGCGGCAGCAGCGCGGCCGCGAATTCCTCAGAGGCTTCCTGGGGAAGAAGTGTCGGCAAATGATCGATGGCCTGCAGATACACCGGGTGCACTTCGCTGCCCCAGGCGCGCCGGAACGGTGATTGCAGAGACGTGATCGCGTCATAAACAGCGATCGGATTGTTGGAGTTGTTGGGGTCACAACTCACATCACTGATGATCGTGAGCCGTGTGTTGCCCCGCAGCAGTTCCGGCGTGATCATTGGCGCAATCTTCTCCCGCAGGTACACACAGTTCACGAACAAGTCGTGCGCGATGATGTCGGCGACTGGTTTGCTTGCTGCGTCGAACTCCGGCTTGTCCCAGGCAGTGATCTCGATGCCGACGTCAAGCTCGGTAAGCAGATCGATTGCGCCTCGTCCACAACGGCCAAGAGCGCCCATTACTATGACCTTGCATGCCTGCGTGCCAATGGAATTGCGCAGGGCATCGAGCAGGGCCTGGCGGTTGGCAAAGGCGCGCAGGGCGGGGAAGTCGCCAGGGCTGTGCAGCGGGCTGGAACGATAGTGCAGCAGTCCCAGCAGTCCGACGGCGGCGCCTGCGTAGCCCGCCCAGTAGCCGAAGGCGGCGATGCGCCGGCCCTGGTCGTCCGCCAGAAACTCCAGGTCAAGAATGCTGCCGCCGCCAGCGGCGAAGCGTGCCAGCACGGCAGCGGCTCCGCTCTGCCCCTTGAAGGTGTGTGAAAAGAAAATGTGGCGCTGAGCAATGGGCGTGGTGCCGTCTTCCAGTTCTTTCAGACCAATGATGACGGCATGGGCAGGCGCCTGCGTCCAATGCAGCGCCGTCAGTTCTGCACCGGCCTCGGCATACTGCGCGTCGGCAAAGATGCGGTTGTCGGAACTCTCTACTACAAGGTGTACCCCGGCGTCCGTCAGTTCACGCGCGCCGGCGGGGGTCAAGGGCACGCGGTGCTCGCCAGCCTTGTCTTCCTTTCGCAACCAGAGCAAGGACTTTGTCATAGCGCCGCCAGCCTGCTGCGCGACAGCAGAAAATACGCGATGCCTGCTATGCCCGCCATGATCAGCACCGTTACGAAGGGCATGGCAGTGCTGCCTTGAGCAAGCAGCGAGGCCACTATGAAGCCGACGAATGACAGTGCGGCGGTGATCATGGCATACGGAAACTGGGTCTCCACATGGGAGATGTGATTGACCCCGGATGCCATCGATGACAGGACAGTGGTGTCGGAAATGGGTGAAGTGTGATCGCCGAACAAGCCGCCGCTCAGCGCCGCGCCCAGGCAGACGGCGACTGGTGCATCCAGCGCGAAGGCGGTGGTAACCACGATGGGAATGATGACCGCGAAGGTGCCCCACGACGAGCCTGTCGCCAGCGATAGGCCGGCGCCAATCACGAAAATGACACTGGCAAGCATCCACGACGGGAAGTTCACGCTGTCCAGCATCAGTGCAATGGCTTCGCCTGTCTTGAGTTGCACCATCACATCGCTGAGCGTCCAGGCGAGAATCAGAATGCACAGAATCGGCATGATTCTGCCCATGCCGTTGACGAAGGATTTCGAGCTGCTGCTGAAATCAAAGACGGCCAGCCGATGCAGGACGACAATGGTCGTCAGCGTGGCTATGGTGTAGGACAATGCAAGCGCGACGCGGATGGTGGCGCCGTCGAGCATGCCATTGCGGGCAACAAAATACGTAAACGAGAGCAGCATTGACGCAAACAGCGCGCCCAGTGCCGCTGCCACCACTTTGGTGCCGTGCTGCTGCAATGCCGGGCTCATTGGCTGCAAGGTGCTGCTCGTGTCCTCGTAAGTATGCGTTCCGGCCAGATACCGTTGTTGCACGTCACGCATCTTGCCGATGTAGACATTGAAGATCGCAATGAACGCCAGACTCACCAGCGTCAGTAGCGGATAAAGCTGATAGAACCAGACTTCCCTGAAGGCGGCGAAACCATCTTTCGCAATGCCCTGTGCTGCATAAGAGTCTTCCATCAGCCCCATGGTGTAGGCGCCCCAGCTGATGATGGGAATGAGCACGCAGACGGGCGAGGACGTGGAGTCGATGTAGAAAGCCAGCTTCTCGCGGCAGATCTTCAGTTTGTCATACACGGGTCGGTAGACCGGGCCCAGAATCAGGGAGTTGCCCGAGTCGGTGAAGAAAATCACAATGCCTGAGAACAAGGTACTGAGTTTGAGTTTCATTGGCGATGTCACATGGGTGCCCAGCAGCTGCGAAAACGCCCGCATGGTGTTGGAGGCCTCCAGCAGATAGATGAACCCGGAGATAATAGTGATCACGATCACCACTTCCGCATTGGTACCTTCCAGCTGCTGGAAAATGCCTTCCCGGTACAGCGCGATGGCGGCGTTCAAGGGGTTGTAATGATTCAGGATCAGAAAGCCGAGAAACACGGCACTTAGCAGGGACAGGATTACACGTCGGGTAGTAAACGCCAGGATCAGCGCCAGAAGGGCCGGGGAAATGGCCAGTAGACTTGTCATTATTGTTGGTCCGAAAAGCGAGCGCTGGTTGTGGGGCGGGATTGTCGCCTTTCGAGACTTGCAAGCACAAGTCCCGACGGGCGAAGTACCCGGGCGCAGGTTTTCAGAAGGAAGGTCTCAGAACTCCGCCATGAACGAGACTTGAATGGTGCGTGGAGACAGCGGACGGAAGGACGCAGCGCCTTCGGTCGCCGTATTGGTAAAGGCCAGCGTGTCTTCGTCGAACAGGTTGTCGACGTTCACGCGGGCCTTCAGCTGCTTCAACGGTCCCAGTTCCATCCCGTCGCCGATATCCACGTAGGCGCTCCACACAGAGTAGGCCTCCACTTCTTCCGTGTTTGTGAAGTTGCTGTAACGCTTGTCTGTGTATTTGCCTGACAGGTTGGCCACCAGCCATGAGGTCGGCTCCCAGGTGACGCCTGCGGTGAGCATCACTTTCGGGCTGTCCGGCACGTCATTGTCCTTGATCAGCACCGTGCGCGGCGTGGTGGTGTTGCCGGCCGTGAATACCTGGTAATTGTCGTCGAACGTGGTGTTGTTCAGCGTCAGGTTGGAGTTGAAATAGATCAGCCCCCCCAGTGCTTCCGGTTTCCATGAGCCCGTCAGTTCGGCGCCGTAGGAGCTCACGCCTCCCACGTTCTGCGAGAAGGTCTCCGTGCCGCCGGGTGCTCCGGCAAGGGGCACGGTGAAGGCCTGCAGACGATTGTCGAACTGCGTGACATACAGCGCCACGGCAGCGTAGTACTCCGGCTGATTGGTACGAATGCCGATCTCGTAGTTGTCGGACTCCTCGGCATCCGGCGCAGGCACCGCGACAGGGCTGGCAATGGCGAACACGTCGTCGGCGCCGCGGGGCAGCGCGAAATTGCGTGACGCTGACGCGAAGATCTGCGTCTGCTCATCCAGCGCATACAGCGCACCGACCATGGGCAGGAAATGGTCGTCGTAAGTGGCCTTCACCGTCTGCGGGCCGTAACCGCGGGTGCCATTGGTCAGCGCATAGTCTGCAAAATCCCGGTAACCCGACAACTGGTAGTCGATGGAGAGCGACTTGATGCCGCCTTCGATGGCCAGCTTGCCGTCCAGCATGCGGT
>CAISYX010000201.1 GCA_903889815.1 uncultured Gammaproteobacteria bacterium | reverse complement strand
CGCCGAGAAGCAGCAGCATGAAACCAGCGGATTCGTTGAAATGTTTGTTGCCAAACTGGATGTGGATGAAGATATCGCCGAGATTCTTGTGAGCGAAGGTTTCACTTCTTTGGAAGAGATCGCCTACGTTCCGCTGGAAGAAATTCTCAGCATTGATGGCTTCGACGAAGACATCGCGAATGAATTGCGCAATCGCGCCAAAGACGCATTGCTGACACAGGCCATCGCATCGGAGGAAGGGCTGTCCAGTGCGAATGTCGCCGATGATCTGATCAATATGGAAGGCATGGATGACGCGCTGGCGCTTGCGCTTGCCGGAAAGGGCGTGCTCTGCATGGAAGATCTGGCAGAGCAGTCCATCGACGAACTGATTGACATAGACGGAATGGATGAAGAGCGTGCAGGCAAGCTGATCATGACGGCGCGAGCGCCCTGGTTCGAGTAAGCGCAATCGAGCGCAGAATGGATCAGGCAGGAAAAGAATCTGGGTCAGGCGGCAAGGGTAATCAGGAGTAGGTAAATGGCAGATGTAACAGTCAGTGAACTCGCCAAGGTTGTTGGAGTTTCAGTCGAGAGACTTCTTTCCCAGGTGAAGGAAGCGGGTCTGCCCCATACAAAGGCAGACGATTCCATTTCCAACGACGACAAGAACACGTTGTTGCTGTTCTTGCGGCGCAGCCATGGGGACAAGGAAGCGACTGACAACGCGCCCAAGAAAATCACGCTCAAGCGCAAGACCGTGGAGACGCTCAAATCGGCCAGCAATCATGGCCGTGGCAAGACTATTGCTGTGGAAGTCCGCAAGAAGCGCACTTATGTGAAGCGCAGCGAACTACCGGGTGAAGCAGAGGGCGCAGAAGCGCTCGATCAGGCGGAAGATCCGTCGGCACATGGGCAGGAATTCGAACAGCAACTGGACGCCCCCGGTGCGCAGGTCGAGATCAATATCAAGGCTGAAGCGCCTGTTGAGTCTGTTGTGCCAGCGCAGGAAAAGGCTGCTGCCGAGAAAGTGGTGGAGTGGCCTTCGGAAGTGGTTGAAGCGCGTCGTCCGGCACCAGCGGCTCCCGCCGCGCGTCCTGATTTGAACAAGGGACTGAAGAAGGATCAGCCTGATGCAAAGGACGATGACAAGGGCGCCTTCCGCAAGAAGGACAAGGCACCTGCCAGAAAGCAGGTCAAAGGGCGCGTCGATGACTTCGTGCTGGAAGACAGCGAGTATGGTGACAGTCGGGGTCGTCGTGGCGGTCGCAAGAGCAAGTCTCGCGCTGCCAAGCAGCATGGCTTCGAGAAGCCGACAGAGTTCATCTCCCGTGAGATCGCCATCGGAGAAGCCAATTCCGTCACAGACCTCGCGCAGAAGATGTCGGTCAAGTCAGCCGAAGTGGTCAAGATGCTCTTCAAGATGGGCGTCATGGCGACCATCAACCAGGTGCTCGATCAGGACATCGCCACCCTGCTGGTGGAAGAGATGGGCCATACGGCCAGGTTTGTCTCTGCGGACGCGCTGGAAGAAAGCCTTTACGAATCGATTGCCTATGACGGCGGTGCCGAATCTGCGCCGCGCGCACCGGTTGTGACGGTCATGGGTCACGTCGACCATGGCAAGACTTCGCTGCTGGACTACATCCGCAAGGCGTCCGTGGTCTCCCATGAGGCGGGTGGCATTACGCAGCATATCGGCGCCTATCACGTGGAAACTCCCGGCGGCATGATCTGTTTCCTTGACACCCCCGGCCATGCTGCGTTCAGTGCCATGCGCTCACGTGGTGCCAAGGCAACGGATGTGGTGGTTCTCGTGGTTGCAGCCGATGACGGCGTGAAGCCGCAGACAGAAGAGGCAGTGCAGCACGCGCGCTCTGCAGGCGTCCCTCTGGTGGTGGCGATCAACAAGGTCGACAAGCCCGACATCGATCTGGATCGCGTGCGCAGCGAGCTGGCCAATCTGAATGTGATCTCTGACGCATGGGGGGGTGACACGCAGTTCGTGGAAGTGTCAGCCCATACGGGGCAGGGTATCGAAGAATTGCTGGAATCCATCCTGCTGCAGGCCGAGCTGCTGGAACTGAAGGCCCATGTAGACGCTCCGGGCAAGGGTGTGGTCATCGAATCCCGTCTCGACAAAGGCCGTGGCCCTGTGGCATCCGTGCTCGTACAGAATGGCACACTGAAAGTGGGGGACGTGGTGCTGGTAGGGCAAGAGTATGGTCGTGTTCGCGCCCTGATCGATGAGATGAGCCAATCCGTGAAGACCGCCGGTCCGTCCATCCCCGTGGAAATTCTGGGATTGAATGGCGTGCCTGAAGCCGGTGACGAGTTCGTCGTTGTGGCCGACGAGAAGATGGCCAAGGAAGTGGCAGCACAGCGCCGCGAACGTCACAAGGACAGCAAGGTGGCCATGCAGCAGACCAACAAGGTCGAATCCATGTTTGCCGGCATCGGTCGCGCCAATGTGGGCATCATGAACGTTGTTCTGAAGACGGACGTGCGTGGCTCTCTTGAGGCGATCGTGTCGTCGCTGCACAAGCTGGGCACTGACGAAGTGCAGGTGAACATCGTCTCTGCGGGGGTTGGTGGCATCTCCGAGACGGACGCGCAACTGGCGGCGACTTCCAAGGCCACGATCATCGGGTTCAATGTGCGTGCCGACAAGAGTGCGCGCGAGATCATTGAGAACGAAGGTCTGCAGCTTCGTTACTACAACATCATTTACAACGTGATCGACGATGCCAAGGCAGTCCTGAGCGGCATGCTGAGCCCGGAATTGCGCGAGGAAATCCTCGGCGTAGCCGAAGTGCGCGATGTCTTCAATTCGCCGAAGTTCGGCCAGATCGCCGGCAGCATGGTCATTGAGGGAACTGTCTACCGTTCCAAGCCGATCCGTGTGTTGCGCAACGATGTGGTGATCTACGAAGGCGAGCTGGAGTCCCTGCGTCGTTTCAAGGACGAGGCCAGCTCTGTACGCATGGGTATCGAGTGCGGTATCGGCGTGAAGAACTACAACGACGTGCAGATTGGCGACAAGATCGAGGTGTATCAGACCACTGCGGTGGCCAGAACGCTGTAAGGCGCCGGGAACCGCTATGGCAAATGTATCACCCAGATTGCAGCGCGTGGCCGACCAGATTCAGCGGGAGCTTGCCCTGCTGATTCAGCTCGAAGTCAACGATCCGCGTGTCGGCATGGTGTCGGTGACCGGTGTGAAAGTCAGCCGGGATCTTGCCCACGCCGATGTGTATGTGACCGTGATGGGCTCGGTCGATGGCGTGTCCGGGCTGGCACCTGGCGTGACGCTGGACAAGGCTGGCGCTCTGGACAAACTGGAAGTGGAAGAGAGTCTCAAGGCCCTCAATGCCGCTTCCGGCTATCTGCGCTCGCTGCTGGCCAAACGCACCAGCCTGCGCACCACGCCCAAACTGATTTTTCACTATGATCAGAGCGTGGCACGCGGACAATACCTGTCGTCGCTGATCGACAAGGCACTGGCCGCTGACAGCGAACACCAGTCCTGACAGCAGCAGGCTGAGAGGCAGTACGTGGCGCAATATCGCAAGGCCAAGGGCCGGGACATCGACGGCATACTGGTGCTGGACAAGCCGATTGGCATGAGTTCGAACGCCTGTCTGCAACAGGTCAAACGCCTGTTCGAGGCCGAGAAAGCCGGGCACACCGGGAGTCTTGACCCGCTTGCAACGGGCGTGTTGCCGATCTGTTTCGGCGAGGCCACCAAGATTTCACAGTTCCTGCTGGACTCCGACAAACGCTATCGCACCACGATCAAGCTGGGCGTGCGGACGGATACGGCGGATGCTGAAGGGCGTGTGATCGACGAGCGTTCCGCTGCGCATGTCACTGCGGCGGCTGTGCAGGAAGTGATTCTGGCGTTCACAGGGGATATCGAGCAGACTCCGCCCATGTATTCGGCCCTGAAGCATCAGGGTCAACCGCTTTACAAGCTGGCCCGCGCTGGCAAGGAAGTGGTGCGTGACGCGCGCCCCGTGACGATCCATGCGCTGACGCTGCTGGGCTTCGATGCTGCGGCCGCAACCGCCGACCTGGAGATCTTCTGCAGCAAGGGCACCTATGTGCGGACGCTGGCAGAAGATATCGGCGAGGTGCTGGGCTGTGGCGCCCATGTGCAGACGCTGCGGCGCCTGCAGGCAGGTGCCTTCGGGGAGGCGCAGTGTGTTACGATGGCCACCCTCGCGCAACTGAAGGAAGCGGGCGGACTTGCAGCACTGGACCCGTGGCTGCAGGCCACGGATTGCGCCGTGCAGGACTTGCCTGAGGTCAGGCTGCCGGAAGAGACAGCAGCGTATCTCAAGCAGGGCCAGGCGGTGCTGGTACGGCATCTGCCTGCCTCGGGGCTGGTCCGCCTGTACGACCGGGAAGAATTCATCGGCATCGGCACGATCCTGGAAGACGGGCGTGTCGCCCCGAAACGCCTGTTCGCCACCTGATGCGAACGCAGGCATGACAGACAGAACTGTCATGAATGTGCAGTACCGTAATTGAAGGAGAAGTCCAGATGACTATCAATATGCGTGGTTATTCTGGTTCGGCAAGGATGTCGAGAACGAAGGCCGCTTCACGATTGGCGTGAAGGGTTTTTTCAATGTCGCATATTTGGAGAAGAGAGATGGCATTAACACCAGAACAGAAAGCAGCAATCGTCAAGGAATACGCGCAGAGTGAAGGGGATACCGGTTCACCGGAAGTTCAAGTTGCACTGTTGACCGAGAACATCAACCACCTGCAGTCGCATTTCAAAGAGCACACGCATGACCACCATTCCCGTCGTGGCCTGATTCGCATGGTCAACAGCCGCCGCAAGCTGCTGGACTATCTGCGCGGCAAGAGCTCCGATCGATACAGCGTTCTGATCAAGAAGCTGGGTCTGCGTCGCTAGTCGCTACAGTAATTCAATGATGAAGAGATGATAGATCGACCTTGTTTGACAGGGATGTCATTGCAATGGTGCCGGGGTCAAAATAAAAATACAGGAATAGAGTATGTTCAATATCGTACGCAAGACGTTCCAGTACGGGAAACACACCGTGACGCTGGAAACAGGCAAGGTTGCCCGCCAGGCAACAGGCGCAGTCATCGTCACCATGGGTGATACCCAGGTTCTGGCCACAGCCGTGGGCAAGAAGCAGATCAAGCCAGGGCAGGATTTCTTCCCGCTGACCGTCAACTACCAGGAAAAGACCTACGCAGCCGGCAAGATCCCCGGTGGTTTCTTCAAGCGTGAAGGCCGTCCTACCGAGAAGGAAACACTGACCTCCCGTCTGATCGATCGTCCCATCAGACCGCTGTTCCCCAAAGGTTTCATGAATGAAGTGCAGGTGGTTTGTACTGTCATTTCCGCGAGCAAGGATCAGGACCCGGATATCGCAGCCCTGATTGGTGCATCCGCCGCTCTGGCCATTTCCGGCATTCCGTTCCTGGAGCCGGTTGGTGCAGCCCGCGTGGGTTACGATCTGCAGAACGGCTATGTGCTGAATCCCAGCGTCAAGGAGCTGGAAAGTTCAGCGCTGGACATGGTGGTTGCCGGCACGAAGTCCGCCGTGCTGATGGTGGAATCTGAAGCGAAGCAACTGAGCGAAGACCAGATGCTGGGCGCCGTGCTGTTCGGCCACGAGGCCATGCAGGTGATCATCGACGCGATCAACGAGTTCAAGGCTGAAGCAGGCAAGCCCATGTGGGAACTGCCGGCAGTGGTTGTGAACCAGCCGCTGGTGGATGGCATCCGCGCCGCCTTCGCCGACAGTATCGGCAATGCCTATCAGATCTCCGACAAGATGCAGCGTTACGACGCTCTTGAAGCCCTGCTGCAGCAGGCTGTGGCCCAGTTCGCCACGGCAGAGACTGGTGCGAGCTCTGAGGAAGTCTCCAGTGTGTTCGCCTCCATCGAGAAAAAAGTAGTGCGCAACCGCATCATCGACGGCGCTCCGCGCATCGACGGCCGTGATACCCGCACAGTACGTCCGATCTCCATCGAAACCGGCGTTCTGCCCAAGGCCCACGGCTCAGCGCTGTTCACTCGCGGCGAAACACAGGCGCTGGTGGTCACGACTCTTGGCGCCGTGCGTGATGCGCAGGTGATCGAAGGCCTGGAGGGCTCCAAGAAGGAAGCCTTCATGCTGCACTACAACTTCCCCCCGTTCTGCGTGGGCGAAACCGGCATGATGAGTGGCCCCAAGCGTCGCGAAATCGGTCACGGCAAGCTGGCCAAGCGAGGCGTGCAGGCGGTGATGCCGTCTGAAGACACCTTCCCCTACGCCATTCGGGTGGTCTCCGAGATCACTGAATCCAACGGCTCCAGCTCCATGGCATCCGTATGCGGCAGCTCGCTGGCACTGATGGATGCCGGCGTGCCAATCACCGCACCCGTGGCAGGCATTGCGATGGGTCTGATCAAGGAAGGCGACCGCTTCTCCGTGATCACCGACATCCTCGGCGACGAAGATCACCTGGGCGACATGGACTTCAAAGTGGCCGGTACCGCCAATGGCGTGACGGCACTGCAGATGGACATCAAGATTCAGGGCATCACTGAAGAGATCATGGAAATCGCTCTGCACCAGGCTCATGAAGCCCGCATCCACATTCTGGGTGAAATGAACAAGGTCATGAGCAAGCCACGCGCCGCGGTGTCTGAAAATGCACCCTCCATGGCCATGATGAAGATCGATCCGGACAAGATCCGTGATGTGATCGGTAAAGGC
The DNA here is from genome assembly GCA_903889815.1 of uncultured Gammaproteobacteria bacterium. Taxonomy (GTDB): domain Bacteria; phylum Pseudomonadota; class Gammaproteobacteria; order Pseudomonadales; family Pseudohongiellaceae; genus UBA5078. The sequence goes on along the minus strand of CAISYX010000201.1, from coordinate 4,575 downwards.
GGCGCTGTAATTCGCGGCATCACCGAAGAAACCGGCGCGTCCATCGACATCGATGATGATGGCAACATCCGCATTTATGGCGAAGATGCCACCTCACGCGATGCAGCGATTGCCCGCGTACTGAGCATCACGGCGGAAGCGGAAGTCGGTCGTCTCTACATGGGCAAAGTGGCCCGTATCGTGGACTTCGGCGCCTTCATCACCATTCTGCCCGGCAAGGACGGACTGGTACACATTTCCCAGATTTCCAATGATCGCGTCGAAAATGTCGGCGACTATCTGAAGGAAGGACAGGACGTGCTGGTGAAAGTGACAGACCTCGACGCCCGTGGCCGCATCAAGCTCAGCCTCAAGGAAATCACCGACGAAGAGAAGGCAGAGTTCGCCGCTCAGTAACACGGTTGATTGCAGGATGAAATCCCGCTGCCGGCCTGGCTGACAGCGGGATTTTTTTGGCAGTATTTCAGCTTTCTGCCGACGCAGCTTTGTTGCTATGCTCGGTTCAGGACTACAGGACAGGATCTCGCCACATGCAAGTCAATGCCGCACCCGCCGTGCTCCAGATTCGTGCAGCCAGCGTCGAAGATTGTGCACTCATCCACTCGTTCATCATGGAACTCGCCGTTTACGAGAAGCTTGCCCACGAAGTGGTGGCCACGCCCGAAGTGCTGGCCGAGACTTTGTTCGGGCCGCGCCCCGGCGCCGAAGTGCTGATCGCCGAGTACGAAGGCAGGCCTGTGGGCTATGCGCTGTTTTTTCAGAGTTTCTCCACCTTCCTCGGGCGGCCGGGTCTGTATCTGGAAGACGTCTACGTGCAGCCCGCCCTGCGGGGACGCGGCATTGGCAAGGCCATCATGACGCGCCTTGCTGCACTGGCGGTGGAGCGCAGTTACGCCCGCTTTGAGTGGTCGGTGCTGGACTGGAATGAGCCGTCCATCCAGTTCTACCGCTCCATTGGCGCGGTGCCTATGGAGGGCTGGACAGTGCAGCGCCTCACCGGGCAGGCACTGCTGGCACTGGCCGCACAGGATGGGAGCGCAGCATGAGTCGCACCGTCTACGTCAATGGCACATTTTTCGCACAGGAAGACGCCAGGGTCTCCGTCTTTGATCGTGGTTTCCTGTTTGGTGACGGTGTCTACGAAGTGATCCCGGTGCTCAATGGTCGCATCGTGGAAACCGCGCACGCCATTGAGCGCCTGAACAGGAGCCTGGGTGAGATCGGCATGGCCTGGCCCTGCAGCCAGGACGAATTCAAACGGGTGCTGGAAGACCTGCGCCAGCGTAACCAGTTGCAGGAAGGCTACATCTACCTGCAGGTAACGCGGGGCGTGGCCGAGCGGGATTTCGCGTTTCCGGCGTCGATCCCCAGCAGTTTTGTGGCATGGACGGCCGTGAAGAAGCTGATCGAGAACCCGCTGGCAGCCACAGGCGTGAAGGTCGTGACCGTGCCCGATCTGCGCTGGAAGCGCCGCGACATCAAGTCGATCAACCTGCTCGCGCAATGCATCGCCAAGCAGGAGGCCGCCAGTCGGGGCGCGTTTGAAGGCTGGATGACAGAAGACGGTGTGGTGACGGAAGGGGCGTCGTCCTCGGCCTATATCGTCAAGGACAACACGATCATCACGCGCGCACTCTCCAATGCCATTCTGCCCGGCATTCGTCGCAAGGTGATCCTGAAGATGGCCCGCGAACACAATATGGCGCTGGTGGAGCGCCCCTTCACGGTAGACGAGGCTCTTGCCGCCGACGAGGCCTTCATGAGCAGTGCCACGACGCTGGTCATGCCCATCGTGGAGATAGACGGCAAACCAGTGGCCGATGGCAGGCCAGGCGCCGTGACCCTGAAATTGCGTGCGATGTATGTTGAGATGATTCTGCAGGAAGCGACAGCCTGATCAGTGCTGTCGTCCTGCTTTTTGCTACCCGGAGATTTCCATGATGATGCGTTTTCTGGTTCGATCGCTGACACTTTTCCTGTGTCTGTCACTGACGCTGCCTGCCTTCGCGCAGGACGGGCGCACACCATTGCGGGCGAAGAACGGCATCGTTGCCAGCGCTTCGGACATCGCCTCGCAGGTGGGTGTCGACATCCTCAAGCAGGGCGGCAACGCCATTGATGCGTCCATCGCCACGGCCTTTGCCCTGGCCGTGACCTGGCCGACGGCCGGCAATATCGGCGGTGGTGGCTTCCTCGTCTACCACGGGGAAGACGGCCACGCGACTACCTTCGACTTCCGCGAGAAAGCCCCGCTGGCGGCGACAGAGCGCATGTATCTGGGCCTTGATGGTCTGGTGGTGAACAACTCCAACCGCCGCAGCCTGCTCTCCGTTGGCGTGCCCGGCACGGTGGCCGGTCTGTACAAGGCCCACGAGGAACTGGGCAGTCTGCCGTGGGCGGACCTGGTGGCGCCGGCCGTGAAACTTGCCCGCGATGGCATCCCGATGACCTGGGAGCTGTACACCGGCTTTCAGCAGAACCAGCAGTTCTGGGATCAGTACCCGTCTTCCGCCAAGGTATTCCTCAAGGCCGACGGCACGCCCTATGAGTTTGGCGACACCTGGCAGCAGCCGGATCTGGCCGACACCCTGCAGCTGATTCAGGACCAGGGCCGCGACGGTTTCTACACGGGCAGCAATGCGAAGAAGCTGGCCGATTTCATGCGCGCCAACGGCGGCATCATCACCGAAGAAGATCTGGAGCAGTATGAGGCCATTGAGCGCGAGCCCGTGCGCGGCACCTACCGTGGCTACGAGATCGTCAGCATGCCCCCGCCCAGCTCCGGCGGCGTGACCCTGATCGAGATTCTCAACATCCTCGAAGGCTTCGATCTGGCTGCCTCCGGCCACAATTCCGCACAGACTCTGCACCTGATGACCGAAGCCATGCGCCGAGCTTATGCGGACCGTGCCGAGCACCTTGGCGATCCGGACTTCAACGAAAGCATGCCGCTGGACACTCTGCTGGACAAGGACTACGCGGCCACACTGCGCGCCAGCATCGACCCCAACAAGGCCTCCATCAGCGACGAGAACAATTTCGCTCAGGTGTATGAGAGTGAGGACACCACGCATTTCTCGGTGGTGGACAAGGACGGCAACATGGTCTCGCTGACCTACACGCTGGAAAACGGTTACGGCTCACGCATTGTGGCGGAAGGCTCTGGTTACCTGCTGAACAATGAGATGGGTGATTTCAACGCGGTGCCGGGCGTGACCAACCGCAACGGCCAGATCGGCACGCCGCCCAATCTGATCGCCCCTGGCAAGCGCATGCTGTCCAGCATGTCCCCCACCATCGTCGCGCAGGATGGCAAGCCCGTGATGGCGATTGGCAGCCCGGGCGGTCGCACCATCATCAACACCACACTGCAGCTGATTCTCAACGTGGTGGATCACGGCATGAACATCGCCCAGTCGGTGGAGGCCCCGCGCATCCACCACCAGTGGCTGCCGGATGTCATCAGCATGGAAGACAGTGGTTTCTCACCTGACACCATCCAGCTGCTGAACAGCCGTGGCCACGAAGTGCGGGTGCGCGGTGAGCAGGGCACGGCGATGGGTGTGTTCTACGATCGCGAAGCCGGCCTGTTCCTGGGCGGCTCGGATTCCCGTGCGGGCGATGGCGGGGCGGTAGGGTACTGAGCCGCCCGGACGCGGGGCTTCTCAGCAAGCCTCGTGTCAGGCAGTGCGGCGCAGCAGCCCGATGCCCAGCGCCGCCATGCTGATCGAGATCAGCGGGTTCAGGTAATTCAGAAACGCATAGGGGGCGTAGTCCAGCACGGGCACGCCCAATGTCGCGGCATAAAAGGCCCCCGCGGTTGTCCACGGAATCAGCCCGGTGCTCATCGTCGAGCCTTCCTCCACCGAGCGTGACAGCACGGCATTGTCCAGACCCTTCTGCTCGTAGGCCTTGCGGAACAGCTGGCAGTTCAGAATGATGCTGATGTAGGCCTCGCCCATGCCCATGTTCCCGAGCACGCCTGCCCCGATGGTGGTGGCGATCAGCGTGGCCGTGCGTTGTACCCGCGCGATGATGCCTTCCAGCAGGGCCTGCAGAAATCCCCCCGCATACAGAATGCCCCCCAGCGCCAGCGCCATGAGCGACAGCAGCATCGTCCAGGCCATGCTCATGATGCCGCCCCGGCCCAGCAGATCATCCAGACTCGCCACGCCCGTGGTGGCTGGCTGGTTCGCCCACAGGGTATTGAGCACATCGACCAGGCTGCGCTCCTGATACAGCACCGCCACGGCCACGGCGGTGAGCACGCTTGCGCTCATGCTGATCTCCGGTGCCAGGCGGCGCAGGCTCAGCACCAGCATCACCAGCAGCGGCAGGACAGTCGCCAGCAAGCCAAGCTTGAAGCTGCCGGCCAGCGCACTCTGCATCTGTGCGATGGCTTCCGCCGGCAGCGCCACGTCGGCATAGCCAAACCCCAGCCCGAGAAATATCGCCAGCGTCAGCACGAATGCCGGCACCGTGGTGTAGAGCATGCTGCCGATGTGGCGGTAGAGATTGGTATGGGCGCTCATGGCGGCCAGCACCGTGGTGTCGGACACGGGCGAGAGTTTGTCG
>CAISYX010000200.1 GCA_903889815.1 uncultured Gammaproteobacteria bacterium | reverse complement strand
GCGGCGCTTCCGTGACCAGGGGATTGTCAGCAAAGCGCATATCCTGCGAGGCATCGGGCACCTCGAAGATATCGGACGACAGAATGGCGTGGCCACAGAAGGATATATCCCGGGCGGTTTCGCAGACATCCAGACCCTGCCGGGACTTGAACCACTGGCGATCGGCGTCGATCAGGGACACCAGCGCAATCTTCACCCCGAACAGCTGCTGCGTGAGACGCGTCAGCCTGTCGAAACGCTCTTCAGCGGGAGTATCCAGCAAGCCACGCACGCGCAGGGCATGCAGGCGCGGGCCTTCATTGTTGGGAATCTGCGGGGCTTGCATAGGGCCGGGGCTACTCCAGAATTGGCAATCAGCGCGCAGGATAGGGGCTGACGCGATACTCGGCAACCGCCTGCTTACCAGAACGTGCCCAGGCCCGCCACGATGGCACCGAGCGTCAGCGCCCAGAGCAGGCAGGCCAGCGCATCAAGCAGCAGAAAACGCCAACGTCCGAAGCCACTGATGCCCACCAGCACCGGCACCAGACTGCGAATGGCAGGCACGAAGCGTCCGATGAAAATGGCGGCACCCCCATGACGCTGCACCAGCGCCTCGCTCCTGAGCAAGGCCTGGCGATAGCGCTGGGCCAGCCGCATATGATGAAAACGCGGGCCGATCTGCGCACCGACCAGAAAGCCACTGTGATCCCCCAGCAGCGCGCCCGCCCAGGCCAGCGGAATGATCTGCAGCAGCGTGGCGTACTCATTCGTGTACAGCAGAGTGGCGGCCGTCACCAGCCAGAAACCGGACACGAACAGCCCCAGCCCGACGCAGGCCTCACCAAAGGCCAGCAGCGGCACCAGCCACAGCGCGTACTCGCGGTTGTTCTCCAGCCATTCCAGTATCACCGTGTCCATATTCCACTCTCTTTGCGCGCCAGCAGGATTATCAATGCCATCAGTACGACGTAATAGAGCGGAAAGGCCAACAGGGCGTCGAGAAACACCTGCTTTTGCAGTTCATCCTCAGCAAGGCCGGCGTCCCTCGCGCGGAAGGCAGCCACGAGACCGGTGTACAGCAGGCTGGCGAAACCCAGCCCCAGGTTCAGCGCCAGCCCCTTGAAGCTGAGCACGGTCGCACGCAACGTGGAATCCACTGCCCGGTTCAGATAAAAGCTGGCCTGAAACTGCACCATCCCCAGCACGACAAAGGCCCCGACGGCGAACAGCAGACCTGCAACCGGAATTGCCAGCGTCAGCCCCAGCAGAGACACCAGCAGAATGCCGGACAGCACGGCGAAATTGAATGCGGGCGTATGGCTGTGGACCAGGTAGCGGGAGAAACGGGCCGTGACGATACCGAACAGCGACATGCCCGCACCGATGAAGCCGAACCAGGACACTGGAATGTCGATGAGCCGGTAGTACTCACTGGCGAGCACCACGAACTGGCGGGCAACGCTGTCCAGAGCCAGCGCTGCCAGAATGACAAACAGCACGAAACGATGGCCCAGCGTCCACTGTGCCGCACGTCCCACCTGCCGGAACGCCTCCAGCAATGCGGCCAGTCCGCCCTTGCCCGCCGGCCGTGGCGACACCGGGTCGGGCGGCAGTTCGCGAAACCCCAGCGCGGTGGCCAGCACCACGAAAGCACTGAGCAGCGTGAGGATGATGGGCAGGCGGATCGCCGTTTCGCGGGCGATCTGCCAGTCAGGATTGAAGAATGCCAGCGTGCGGTTGAGCAGGGACTGGTCGTACACGAAGGCGCCCAGGATCATCGTCACGAAGAAGCCAACCGACACCACCCGTGACGTCTTCTCCAGCAGGTGAGACCATTGCTCTTCACGCCCCAGGGCTTTCAGTGAGTCATATGCCAGGGCCTCATCGGCCCCGCTGGCTGCCGCTTCCGACAAGCCGGAGCTGATCCGGTTGATCAGAAAGACCGTGAACAGCAGGCCCGACGCCCCCATGGGCACGAAGGCCAGCAGGCTCATCTCCACCACCATCATGACGGCCGCGAAGATCACCAGACGCCTGCGCCCGACGATGTCGGCCAGTGCGCCCGAGGGCACTTCCGCCACGACAATGCTGAGCGCCCACGCCAGGTTGAGCAGGGCGAACTGCTCGAGCGTCAGGCCGTAGTCCAGAAACAGAATCGTGAAGACCGGGTAATAGAACCTGGCGGAATAGAAAAGCCGGAACAGGATGAAACGCCGCAGATTGCCTTCGAGGGCGTGGCGGTCGTTGTCTGAAATGGGGGGGTGGGCAGCAGTCATGGAAGTCCTCGGCAAGAGGATCATTCCATG
>CAISYX010000199.1 GCA_903889815.1 uncultured Gammaproteobacteria bacterium | reverse complement strand
GTGACGATCTGGAAATGCGCGTCGTCGCCCACATTGGCAGAGCCCTGGAACATCATGTGTTCGAAGAAGTGCGCGAAGCCCGAGCGCTGCGGCTCCTCGCGGGCCGAGCCCACATGGTAGGTGATGTTGACATGCACCAGTGGGTCGGAATCATCGTCGTGAAGCAGCACGGTCAGCCCGTTGGGGTGCTGGTATTTGCGATAGGGGATGACGATCTCGTCGCCGGTTTTCGTCACGGTTTCGACAAGAGTCCACGGGCTGGCGGGCTGCTGTGTGGCAGTCTCCTGCTGCGCAATCGCAGTATCAACCGCGCTGGGCGCAGGGTCGGAGCAGGCAAACAGGCATGCACTGAGAATGAACAGAGTGGCGATACGAAACATGGTGACCTCGGGTGGCAGACTGTACGGTTTTATAGCCTGTCGGCCGGCAAAAGGCCAGAAACGGGCCGCGACCCGTGGCGCAGCACCAACAGCAGGGCCAGCACCGTCAGTGCGGTGCCCAGGAGGGTCGTCACCGTAATGGGTTCGGCAAACAACACCCAGGCCATCAGCGCGGTTACCGGGGGTGTCAGGTACAGATAGCTCGTCACCTGTGTCGCCGCGCCATCGCGGATCATCATGAACAACAGCGAGATCGCGCCAATCGACAGCGCCACGATGGACCACAGCAGCGCCGCCACCATGGCAGGCTGCCAGTCGACCTCCCGCGTCTCGAAAAGGAACATGAAGGGCAGACACAACAGCGCGGAGGCGCCAAATTGAATCACGGAGCCGGCCCGCAGGTCGAAACCGGGGCAGAAGCGTTTCTGGTAGAGCGTGCCCGTGGTAATGCTCGCCAGCGCCAGCACGCACAGAGACAGGCTGCCCAGCGTCAACCCGATCAGGGTGAACTTTGCCATTACCACCATGCCCACGCCGGCCAGCCCGGCGCACAGGCCCAGCCACTGACGCCCCGTCACCTTTTCGGCCACCAATGCCCCCAGCCATGCAGTAATGATGGGCTGCAGGCCGACGATCAGTGCCGACAGACTGGCAGACATCCCCAGTTTGATGGCCGCCCAGACGCCTCCGAGATAGCCAGCCTGCAAGAGCATGCCAGCCAGCGCGATGTGGGCAATCTGCCGGCGCGCTGGCCATTGCACACGGAACAACAGACACAGCGGCAGCATGATCATGAGCACACCGCAAAAGCGCAGAAACAGAAAAGTCATCGGCTCGGCATAGGGCATGCCATAGCGCGCCACGATGAAGCCCGTACTCCAGATGAACACGAAAACGAAGGGAATCAGACGCCTGTGCAGTGCAGACATGAAAGAAGCTCAGGGCCGCGGTGAATAAAGTTCACTGACATAACGCCGCACCACATCGTCCCATGTGAAACGTGTGGCCAGCGCTCCCTTGCGCAGCGCAGCCCAGGCAGCCGGCCTGGCCATGGTAGCGCAGCCCAGCCGCACACTGTCCAGCATCGCTTCGGCCTGGGCACGTTCCTTGTAAGTGACCAGCAGCCCGATGGCGAACATGATCAGGCACATCATGGCCAGGGAAAAATAAACAGTCTGCGACAGGCTCGGGGTCAGGAAATCCAGGCCCGAAGTGAGCCCGGTGAAGAACGAGAAGGCGCGCACCAGAAACACTAACGACGAGGCCATGATGGCCGCGAAGATGATCCAGGTGCCACGGCCCCGGTTCAGCATCACGCTGCGAATGACGACATAGCCCACCACGATGGCGTGATACGAGGTCATCAACGCCCCGTGCGCCACGCGGGCCGTCAGGTCGTCCTGCAGCAGCACGAAGCCCAGCACGGCGAACGGCGGCGGCACCCAGATCAGCAGGCGTGACATCGGCACACGATTCAGGCGGCAAAGGCCTTCGGTGAACAGGGCAAACATCAGGGCCAGCGTGCCGTTGCCCAGCGCGATGGAAAACAGATCGGGAATCTGGCCGCGCAGGCCGAAGAAGGCAAAGCCAATGGGGTACAGCGCGAACGCCAGCGCCCAGAGGGCAAGGTCACGATCGCGCCGGCCGGCTACAAATGCAATACAGCTCGCGAGTGTCATACCCACCAGCATGTTGACGATGTACAGAGACTGGATTTGCGCCACGGAGTCCACAAGGCCACAGGCGTGCGGCGAATAGAGGGCTCGCTAGCGGAGCCTTTGTCGCAGCATACAATGAATGTCGGGGAAACAGGAAGCCGCGCATCGAGAGGCCCCAGGAGTCATCCAGCTTGAGCCGGTGCGCCGCCAGTTCCGTACGCAAGTGATTGCTCGGGGATTCGCTGAAGAAAGTGGTGTAATTGACGCCCAGACCTGGCTAAGGACGCACCACACTGCTGCTGTTGCCGAAGCAATCCAGCGCCGTGACTGTGGGGGGGGGCAGATGCTTTGCCGATCCAATATCCGTGGTGATGAGCCCAAAACGACTGAGACCGTACACTGGTGGCGCCACCGCAGAAGGATCTGTGGAATTCATTGCGCAACGTTTTGTATGGCTCAAGGTCTTGATGGACCGCCCCCGAATACAAACGGATTGAAATCCAGGAGAGCGAATATCATCCAGCCATTGGTTGCTCCGGTGTGCTGGATGCGTCGGGCCATCCAGCCAAACCCCGTCGGGCCATCCATACTGGCGTACAAATAGCCGATTGAACCGTCTGGGTTGGTGACTTTCAGCGCCTGGACGCCGAGCAGCATGGAGTCTGCATCCCGGATCAACTCCCGTGCCCAATCCGGATGGCTGCTGCGATAGGTCCTGGCCACTTCCCTGGCCATCAACACTGCTCCCAGTGTCCATTCCCCGGAAAGCATGCTGTCGCCATCGGTATAACCGACGCCCTGCAACACACCCTCTTGCACCACTCCCGCACGCTTCTTGGTGTTGTTCCAGATTTTGAACGCGGTGCCCGCACCGAATTGTGCATCCACCCAATCCGCTCCCAGAACCGTCAACCCCCAGGTTTGCACATCCACCGCCAGATTCTCGTATGCCACATAGTGAGAGCTGCCATTTGCGCCACGGCTCACAAAGCCACCCGAACCCAATATTCCCTGGGCTGGATTGTAAACACGCTCCTTGAAATACTCTTCAATGCCCGGCCCTTTGGCATCGCGGGTAACGAGTGCATCAATCAGCCTGGTCGTGTTCAGGTCTCTTTCTCCAATTGCCTCTCGCAACATACGCAGGCCAGCCAGAAGCGAGAGATTGTTCTCAGCGGAAATTCCTCCCTCCTGTATTCCAGACGTGCCAGTGGGCGCATAAAGAACGCCACCGGTGAGGGCATCCTGCATGATCTCGAAGCTCGGTAACTTGCTGACCGCGAGCCGCATTTCCGGTGAATTCATCGGAACTGTCCTGCCATATTTCTGGTAGGCAGTTTGCAGCGGGCCGATGATTGTCGCCCACGCATTTTCGCCCAGCACCGGCCGGAAGTCGGTTTTATGCAAACCATGTTCAGCTTGTGGAAATCCTGCCGGAGCCACGGAACTGTTGGTCAGGGGATCTGTCATGGGCCCGTAGATCTCGGATATGGAACGAAAGACCCAGGATTCCTTGCCGATGACAATTTGCCCGTTGTAGGTGAACGTCGGGGACTGAGCCAGGATGCCCATATTGCCGGAAGCTCCGCCAAGCAGGCGCTGTGTCTGCGCGTCCACCAGTTGCTGGTAGGCAGAGTTACTTTGCAGGGCCAACGCGATCTGCCACACAGCGCCGTCATAAATATTCAGGTCGTAGCGAATCATCAATCTCTCGATGACCGCTTCGGGAGCATTCTCCCGGCCTTTGAATATCTCGCGATAATAGTCATTGGAGGGCTCAGCATAACTCCTGGGCATTCCAGAGGAAGCAACATTCTGCGCCATCGCTTTGGCGATGGCTGGAATATCGCTCACAGTAGCCGGCTGAAGCTGCGCCGACGAAACAATCTCTTGTGGGTTAGCCACGTGGGCTGCAAGTATCGCCCATATCAATGTCGCGATTGCCAGCATATGCCTGTGAGTGTGAGGGCTGGATCTGTTCATGGTCATCTGATTCGAATTTGGGGAAGCCAATGCAGCAGAGTGACAAGCCTACAGGTCGTCTACACGAAATCGGCACGACGTCGGAAATAATTGCAGGAATATCACATCTTGTTGAATTTACTGGTGCCCGGGACCGGCACCTACATTCTTTATATATCAATAGTTTATAATATAAATTAATCTTTACCCATCATTAAACACATCATAAAATTTATTCTACAGAGCTACTTCTATCGAAT
>CAISYX010000198.1 GCA_903889815.1 uncultured Gammaproteobacteria bacterium | reverse complement strand
GATGATCTGGAAGTGCACTGGACCATCGAGATGCCCGTCGTGGCGACGACCAGCCTCAATCTGGCAGTGGGCCAGCTGATTGCGCGGGTGGGAGCCACTGAGCTCGACGTCAATGTCGGCGTCGGACAGGCCTCTGTGACTGCCGCGCGTATCGACACCGGGCACATTTAAGCATCAGCAGGTGTCGGCAGCGCCACCCTGCATGGAGCGAATCGCAGCGACAGCCAGCGCGCGTTTGTTTCCGAGAACGTGGATGGCTTCGGCGAGGGGCAGTGCAGTCTCACGCTGTCTGTCACATGAACCACGGAATAGCCGATAAACGACTAAGCTGGAAGCGAGTTATCTGAGAGCTGCGACCTGAGAAGCAACAAGGACGCCAGGGATCGGCGCAAAAATCTGGATGTAATTTTGAAAATAATCTCGAATTGAGATATTTTCCACCTGCCAAAAATTAGGTCAACTCCGTCGACAAAGTCAGGGGATACTTCGTGTTCAATCTTGGTGGCAACAAGTTCCGACTTGTTGCTGCGATCCACTTCAACCGGCAGAAGCTGTCCATCCGCGATATTCTGACCCACGAACAGTATGATCACTGGAGGCCATGAACATGTTGGTGATTGAAGAGCTCATCCACCACTACTCGGCACTTTGCACGCAGGTGCCGCTGCGCCCTCTGCGCAATGGCGATGAGCATGTCCTGGCAGTGACTGCGCTCAACTCGCTCCTGGATGCTGGCGCGTCCGACGAGAACCATCCTCTCGCCAGTCTGGTGGAATTGCTGGGCGAGATGATCAATGACTACGAGGAATCCCAGCTGTTGCAGTCGGCATCAACGCCTGCTGGTGTGCTGCGATTCCTGCTGCAACAGCACAAGCTTGCACAGTCCGATCTGCCGGAGATTGGCAGCCAAGGCGTCGTGTCAGAAATACTTGCAGGAAAACGGACTCTGAACGTGCGGCAGATTCGCGCTCTGGCAAATCGATTCAGCGTATCGCCGGCCGTATTTCTGGCAGACCGCCCTCACACATCCACCAGCCGGGTCACATCAAAGGCCGGCTCTTCATAGGGATGGGCAGCCTTGAGGGCAGCGACGGCGTCGGCGATGCAGGCATCGGCGCACACCAGCTCGACGCGGTACTCCGGCACTTTCTCCAGAATGTCCTGACTGCCGATGAAGGGATTGCTGCCGGGCAGCGGCCGGAACTGCCCCTCGCCCAGCACCTGCCACGCGCAGTGTTCATAGTTCCCGATGCGCCCCGCGCCCGCCGCGAAGACAGCGTGCTTGACGCTCTCGACGTGGCTTGCGGGTACGAAGAACACCAGTTTGAACATGGTCTCAGTCCAGCCAGACTCTGGCGTTGCGGAACAGGCGCAGGGTGGGCGCGTCTTCCTGCCAGTCCTGTGGCCGCCAGGAATTCTGCACCGCACGGAACACGCGCTCGGGGTGCGGCATCATGATGGTGGCGCGGCCATCGGCACTGCACAGTCCGGCGATACCGAGCGGGGAGCCGTTCGGGTTCTGCGGGTAGTGCTCAGTACTTTGCCCGCGATTGTCGACATAGCGCAGCGCAAGCCCGCCCGCCGCCTGCAGCGCCGCCAGATCGGCGGCACTGCGGAACTCCGCCTGCCCTTCGCCGTGAGCCACGGCAATCGGGAACACCGAGCCGGTCATGCCGGCGAAGAACGCGGAATTGGAGTCTGCCGCCTGCACGAGGGTGGTCCGCGCCTCGAACTGTTCTGAACGATTGCGCACGAAGCGCGGCCAGGCCGACGCCCCCGGAATCAGATCCTTCAACAAGGACACCATCTGACAGCCGTTGCACACGCCCAGTGTCAGGGTGGTGTCGCGCTCGAAAAAGCGCAGGAACTCGCCACGCAGCCGCTCGTTGTGCAGAATGGATTTGGCCCAGCCGCCGCCGGCCCCGAGCACGTCGCCGTAAGAGAAGCCACCACAGGCCACCAGCGCATTGAACTGGTCGAGCTTGATGCGTCCGCTGAGCAAGTCCGTCATGTGCACATCGACGGCGTCGAAGCGGGCACGGTCAAACGCCGCCGCCATCTCCACCTGGCCGTTCACGCCCTGCTCCCGCAGCACAGCTACCTTTGGACGCACGCCCAGATTCACATAGGGCGCCGTGATGTCGGCATTGACATCGAAACTCAAGCGGGCGTGCAGACCGGGGTCGCCGGCATCCAGCAAGGTGTCGAATTCATCGCGGGCACAGGCGGGGTTGTCACGCATGGCCTGAATCTCGTAACTGGTCTGCGCCCACAGGCGCTGCAGCGACACGCGGCTGGCTTCGAAAAGCAGCTTGCCGCCATGCAGAATACGCAGCTCGTCCCGGCCGTTGAGCGTACCCACCATGCGGGTGCAGTCCGACAGGCCATGCTGTTCGATCAGTTGCAGTACCGCTGTCTGCTGCGAACGGGGAATCTGCAGCACGGCTCCGGCCTCTTCGCTGAACAACACGCGGACGGCGTCCTGTGCGCTGCCAAGCAGCTCCTCCATCTGCACGTCCACGCCGCAATGACCGGCGAACGCCATCTCGGCCAGTGTGGTGAACAGGCCCCCATCCGAGCGGTCGTGATAGGCCAGCAGCAGGCCGGCGCTGTTGAGCTGCTGGATCAGCGCAAAGAAATTCTTCAGGTCGGCGGCGTTGTCCACGTCCGGGGCCTCGGCGCCGATCTCTCTGTACACCTGTGCCAGTGCGGAGCCGCCCATGCGGTTGCGGCCGTGGCCCAGATCGATCAGCAGCAGATCGGTCGCGCCGGCGTCGGCGCGCAGCTGGGGCGTCACGGTGCGGCGGATGTCCTGCACCGGTGCGAAGGCCGAGACGATCAGGGACAGCGGCGCGATATTGCTGCGGCGCGTGTCGCCGTCCTGCCAGACGGTGCGCATGGACATGGAATCCTTGCCCACTGGCACGCAGATGCCCAGGGCCGGACAGAATTCCATGCCCACAGCTTTCACGGCGGCATACAGTTTCGCGTCTTCGCCGGGGTGGCCTGCGGCCACCATCCAGTTGGCGGACAGCTTGATGTCGCTGATGTCGGCAATCGCCGCGCTGGCGATGTTGGTGACGGCCTCGGCAATGGCCATGCGGGCCGAGGCCGGTGCATTCAGCAGCGCGACGGGCGTACGCTCACCCATGGCCATGGCTTCTCCGCAATGGGTGTCGAAGGCGGCTGCAGTAACAGCGGCATCGGCTACCGGCACCTGCCAGGGACCGACCATCTGGTCTCGGCTGACCAGCCCCGTAATGGAACGGTCGCCGATGGTGATCAGGAAGTTCTTGCTGGCCACCGTGGGCAGGCTCAACACGCGGGTAATGGCCTCGTCCAGTGCGATCTCGCTGGTGTCCAGGTCTATCGGGCGACCCTGCTGCGAACGCACTTCGCGGTGCATGCGCGGCGGCTTGCCGAACAATACCGACATGGGCAGGTCGATGGGCATGTTGTTGAAATGGGTGTCGAACAGCTGGATGGCGTCTTCCTTCGTGGTTTCACCCACGACAGCAAACGGGCAGCGCTCACGGGCGCACAGGGCCTTGAACATTGCCAGGTCCTGCGGGCTCACCGCCAGCACGTAACGCTCCTGCGCTTCGTTGCACCAGATCTCCAGTGGCGACATCTGCGGCTCGGCATTGAGGATGTCCCGCAGCGAGAAGCGTCCGCCCCGGCCGCCATCCTTCACCAGCTCCGGCAGTGCATTGGACAGGCCGCCGGCGCCGACATCGTGGATGAACAGAATGGGATTGCGCTCGCCCAGCTGCCAGCACTGGTCGATGACTTCCTGACAGCGGCGTTCCATCTCGGGGTTGTCGCGCTGCACCGAGGCGAAGTCCAGGTCGGCATTGCTGCTGCCCGCGCTCATGGACGAAGCCGCTCCGCCCCCCAGACCGATCAGCATGGCTGGGCCGCCGAGCACGATCAGCCTGGCGCCAACGGGAATCTCGCCCTTCTCCACATGCGACTCGCGGATGTTGCCGATGCCGCCCGCGATCATGATGGGCTTGTGGTAGCCGCGCACTTCCGGACCATTACCCGTGTCCACGGTCTCTTCAAAGGTGCGGAAGTAGCCGCATAGATTGGGACGTCCGAACTCGTTGTTGAACGCGGCCGCACCGATGGGGCCTTCGATCATGATGTCCAGCGCCGAAGCGATGTGGGCCGGACGCCCGAAGTCTTCTTCCTCCCAGGGCTGTGGCAGCGAGGGGATGCGCAGATTGGAAACGCTGAACCCGGCCAGGCCGGCCTTGGGCTTGGAGCCCCGGCCCGTGGCCCCCTCGTCGCGGATCTCGCCGCCACTGCCCGTGGCCGCGCCAGGGTGCGGTGCGATGGCCGTCGGGTGATTGTGGGTTTCCACCTTCATGAGGATGTGGATCGGCTCTTCGTGATAGCCGTACTGCTTGCTGGCCGGATCGGGAAAGAAGCGCCCTGCCACACTGCCAGTCATGACCGCGGCATTGTCCTTGTAGGCTGACAACACATTGTCCGGTGACACCGCATGGGTGTTGCGGATCATGCCGAACAGGGAATGCGTCTGCTCCACGCCATCCACGGTCCAGCTGGCGTTGAAGATCTTGTGACGGCAGTGTTCGGAATTGGCCTGCGCGAACATCATCAGTTCGATGTCGTTCGGGTTGCGGTTCAGGTGGTTGAAGCTCTCGTAAAGGTAGTCGATCTCGTCGGCCGCCAGCGCCAGGCCCATCGTCTTGTTGGCTTGCACCAGGGCTTCAATGCCACGTCCCAGGATATCCACAGTCTGCAAAGGCCGGGGGTCGGCACGCTCAAACAGCACCGACGCGGACGCGTGGTCCGGCAGCACGGCCTGGGTCATGCGGTCATGCAGGAAGCCGTCCAGCACCAGCAGGTCGGATGCGCTCAGTAGCGCGCTGACTTCCACCTGAAACGCGATGCCGCGCTCTATGCGCCGCACCGTGGCCAGCCCGCAGTTCTGCACGATATCGGTGGCCTTGCTGGACCAGGGAGAGATGGTGCCCGGACGCGGCACCACGACCCGCTGCAGCGCGTCGGGTGCCAGAGTCGGCACGAGCGCCTGGGCAGCAGTGCCGTAATCCAGCAACCCATCCAGTACCTGCTGTTCCTGCGCGCTGAGCGCGGGGCTGTCGGCAAAGTGGACGAAGCGGGCATTCAGGGCGCGGACGGAAGGGAGTCGAGTCTGAATGGAGGCAAGCAGTTTGGCATTCCGAAAAGCGGAAAGTGCCGACACACCGGGCAGAAACAGCATCGTGGGCAAGGGCCTTGAATAGGATTGAGAGCGGGTTCAACAGGCCGGCAATGATACGCGAACGGCGCTTAAAAAGTCAGACAAATTTGCCTGCAGGCGCCTCACTGCGCTGGCTTGTAACGCCCTTCCTCGCGACTGAGAACGACTCGGCCACTGTCGTCTTCCACCCAGAAATCCACGTGCAGGAGCGACCCGATGTCGCCCGGATTGCCATTGAAAACAGGTTGGGCCTTGACGGCATACTGCCTGCCAGCCTCGACATTGAAGCGCAGCGTGCGGCTGATGGCCTCGCGGGAAGACGCATAGCTGACCATGGCCGGCGCCAGGCCGATGCGCGCGCCCATGTCCCAGGAGTAATAGACTTCCAGCTCGCGTGCGCCAGGCATCATCTGCACTTCGCCCCAGGCGCGGCTGTTCTCGATGACCTGATCATCCACGCGCTGGAAGCGCACGGCGTCCACGTAGCTGTTCAGAAAATCCTTGCGGTAGAAGAAATCACCCCGCACCAGGGCAAGGGCAGTGGCCGGGCGCTCGGCGCCAACATAGGCCTTGTAGGGAATCTGGACAGTGGAACAAGCCAGCAGGGACAGCAGCAGGGGCAACAGAAGCAGGCGCCGCGATCGCAGCGAAGATGACGGTCGGCAAGGTGTTGTCATAGGTCTCTTTTTGGCCTTTTCCGCGTGAAGTGCTGCCTTACGGTACTGGGAATGCCCGGCAAACTCAAGCCTCGGGCAAGGTGAGTTTCCTGTCGCGGCGCGCCTTGAAGAATTCGCGCATCAAGGCGCCGCACTCCTCGGCAAGCACGCCACCCTGGTACTGCAAAAAATGGTTGAACTCGCCTGTGTCCAGCAAGCGCCTCTGACTGACCAGCGCCCCGAAACGCGGCTCGGAGGCCCCGAATACCACTCTGGTGACACGGGCATGGATCATGGCGCCCACGCACATCGTGCAGGGTTCGATGGTGACATAGAGCGTGCTGCCGGGCAGACGATAGTTCTGTTGATTGCGGGCTGCCATGCGCAGGGCGACGATCTCGGCATGGGCGGTGGGATCATGGGACGCAATGGGATGATTGAAACCGGAACCGAGCAGCTCGCCTGCAGCGGACACCAGCACGGCGCCGACCGGGACTTCGCCGTGCGCGGCCGCTTCCCTGGCCAGCACCAGCGCCTGCTGCATCCATTGTTTTTCGCTTTCCACGATTGCTCTCCACTCACTCTGCACTCACAGACAGAGCTGCATTCTTCACGTTCCCGGCGCGAATGCAAAGCGGTAAAGAGCTGATTCTGGGTCTCACTTTGCGAGCAGGTGCTGCACCGTCTCGATATCGCCGTCGTTGGCGGCAGGCGCGATGCCCAGTGTGCGGGCCATGATGTTGTAGAGCTGCACGATCTCGAAAGGCTCGACCACTGCGCCGGACACGAACGCCGGACCATCGGCAATGAAGGTGGAGTGCATGTCACGTTCATGCGGATCGAAGCCATGATTGGCGCGCGGGCCCGTGTAGGGGATGCCCCGCTTGGAGACCATCCAGCCCAGTTCGGGCATGAGGATCAGATCAGGCGCCCGCTGGGGATGGTCCTGATGGAACCACTCCGGGAACTGCTCTCGCCGGTAGACCGACAGCGCCGGGTGCGCCAGGGCCAAGGCCTCGTAGAGGGCATCGATCTCGTCCTCCTCGCCATGATATGCGGCGAACACCGCATTGCCCTGCCGGTCACCGCTCAATTGCGGGCTGTAAAGCGTCTCGAGACTGGCGAGATCGACGTAGTCATCCAGATACACGATGCGTTCGTCAGACAGATCGGTCATGCCGTGATCGCCCACCACCATGATGTTGAGTTCATCGAGAATGCCGTCAGCGCGCAGTCCTTCCAGAAGAAACCCGATCTGGGCATCTACTTCCGCCACTGCAGCGCGCTCTTCGGCACTGTTTACCCCGGCGTCATGGCTTGCCGTGTCGATCGCCTCGAAATAGACACTGACGAAGCGTGGCCGATCCTGTTCCGGCAGGCGGAACCATTCCAGTACCTGGGCGATCCGATCTGCATTGCTCACACTGCCATCGAACGGATGCCAGTAACGCGGACGCACGCCGTCGAAGTCCACCCCTGAACCCACCCAGAACATGGTCGCCGTTGTCACTCCCTGATTCTCGGCGGTGATCCAGATCGGCTCTCCCTCGAACCAGCGCCCGTCGTCCTGCAGGTTCATGCGGAACGTCATGTCCAGGGCTTCGTCGTAGCTGGTATTGTCGAGAACGCCATTGTGCTCGGGGTACAGCCCCGTTGCGATGGCGTAGAAGTTGGGAAAGGTTTTCGAGGGCATCACTGGAACCAGCCCTTGTGAGCGCACCCCTTGAGCGGCCAGTGACTGCAACACCGGGGCCGGGTGCCGGTCGATGATGTCCCAGCGCAGACCATCTATGCCGATCAGCAGTAGCGAAGGTTCTGCCTCTTGTGCCCGGGCGCTGCCCGAAGGCAGCAGCACAAGCACCAGAGCGCACAGCATTCCCGAGAGCGCGTGTTTCAGGAACGCCCGATCAGAATTCAAACTGAACCCCCAGACGCACCTGCCAGAGAGAATCCGTCTCGCGCAGGTCGCTCACGCTCTTGGGCGTGAAGCGCTCGTACACATACTGTCCCTGGGCGTTCACAGACGAGGTCACCACGTCGGGCGAGAAGAATTCCGCATCGTGCTGGATGCCCCATTCATCGTGCAGCAGGTTCAACACGTTGTAGACCTTGAGGTACATGCGCGCTTTGCTGTCAGCGAAGAACAGCGGCAGCTCCTGATCAATGCGCAGATCCATGCGCGAACTCCACTTGGAGTACTGATCGTTGCGCTCTGCGAAGCCCTGACTCAAGCCTTTGGAGGCGACGAAGGCAGAGAAGGCAGCCACATCGAAGTTCGGTCCGACCACCACATTGGTGTCGTTCGGGCCCGGCACGTAAAGCAGGTGACGTCGGTTGCTGGAGTTGCTGCCTTCCAGTCCGCGGCTGCTCATGACGAAGCTCTGCGGCTGGCCCTTCTGTCGGAACCACTGCGCCGTGACGCGGGTTTCATAGCCAGCAAAAAACTCGTGCCCGTAGCTGACGCGCGAGGTGAAGCGGTGGGGCGACTCGTAGTTTGACGTGCCCGTAGCAGGGTCATTGAGATTGAACAGGGCCAGGTTGCTGAAATTGGAGCCGGCCACCGCCGCCGTCATGGGGCTGACGTCCTCCGCATCAGTGAACGCATAGCCGAACAGCCAATCCAACCCCCAGTCATAGTCCTGACGAGCGACTACTGACAAGGAATGACTCAGCGGAGTCTCATCAGCATTGGTGAGCATGAGATTGCTCTGTCCGCGCACGTTGGTGTAGATGGGCTGACCGGCGCGGGTGAAGCGCGTGATGTCCTGCGCCACATCCACGTAGAAGGCCGGATCGATCTGCTGGGAATACAGATAGTCGGCGTCCAGCACCATGCCGGAGGGCAGATTCCAGGTGGCGCCCAGCGCCAGCTTCCACTCCGAGGGCTGCTCGTAGTCCGGGTCGATCAGCACCAGGAAGCTGTTGCCGGCATTGCTGGCCGTCGTGGCTGCCACGGTGTTGCGCATGGCCTGAGGGACATCGAAGCCAGGGCGCTTGGCGCCGCTCAACACATAGGTGCCAAACAACGACGCATTGGCATTGTTGGCGTCACGCAGCTGCACGTTGGAAAGACCGTCGTTGCTCCAGGCATTGGAGAGCCAGACATTCGGGTTGCCGCCGGAATACAGGCCCAGGCCGCCACGAACGGTGACATCGTCCAGTGCGTCCCAGGTGAAGCCGAGGCGCGGCATTACCAGATCCATGCCATCAAGACCGGTGTCATTGCGCAGGCCACCGTTCAAGGTAGTGAACGCCTGGTTGAACTTCGGCTGGTCATCGCTGGTGAACCAGTCATAACGTACGCCCGCCACGATGCTCAGAGCCAGGTCGGGGAACTGGAACTCATCCTGAATGTACAGGGAGTGCTGCAGATTCTCGAACGATGCGGCCGCATCGGCCGGGTCATTGGTACCACCGCCACTGCCATAGAAAACGTCATCCGGAATGCCCAGTTCGAAATTGTCGATGCCGGTCAGTTCGCACTGCGGATCGGTCAGGCGACCCGACGCCGTCAGCGCCGCACAGCGTGCCGGATTGTTGGCTGACAGATCGGCAAAGAAGTATTCGCCGCCACGGGCATGCTGCACGAACTGGTTGAATATCTGCAGGGTTTCGCGCTCGTAGCCGGCGGTCAGTACGTGATCACCCAGCAGATATTCGCCAGAGAACTTGATGAAGTCTGACTCGGTATTCAGATTGTTGGCCTGACGGGAATCGTCGGCGCCCAGGAACACCGTGTTGCTGCCCATGGCGATGCGCATTTCCGCGAAGTCCTTCGGCCCCACCGTGACCTGGGAGTCGTCCATGGTGTTGCGGCTGATGAACACTTCCGTGGACAACGCATTGCTCCACTGGGACGTCAACTTCACTGTCGTAGTCTCGGCGATGGCGCCTTTCTGATAGAAGTGGTTGGCGTAGGTGTACTGGTTGCTGCTGGAATCAGACGCGCGATCTTCCAGTCCCTCGTAAGAGTTGTAAATGACCGCCAGGTCGTGATCCTGACTGATGTTCCAGTCAAGGCGCAGCATGTATTTCTCGTCGGTCTGCAGACCATCGCCGGGCTGCCCGCCTGGATCATAGTTGTAGAGACGCTT
>CAISYX010000197.1 GCA_903889815.1 uncultured Gammaproteobacteria bacterium | reverse complement strand
GGTCGGTTACTTTGCCTACGACACCGTGCGGTATGTCGAGCCGAGCCTGGGCACGGCGCCGGGAGAGGATGACATCGGCACGCCCGATATTCTGCTGATGGTCTCCGAAGAAGTGGTGGTCTTCGACAATCTGCGCGGCACCTTGTCATTGATCGTCAATGCCGATCCGGCAGATCCCGAAGCCTTCGCCGATGCCCAGAAGCGCCTTGACGCACTCGAAAGGGGCCTGGCCCGGGAAGTGCCGCTGCCGCTGCAATCGCCGGTGCGAATGGTGCAGGAGTCTGATTTCGCCTGCCGCTTCCAGCAGCCGGATTTCGAGAACGCCGTCGAACGCATCAAGGACTACATTCTCGCTGGCGATGTCATGCAGGTCGTGATTGCCCAGCGCATGTCGGTGCCCTACGCAGGCGACCCGATGAATGTCTACCGCGCGCTGCGCTACACGAACCCTTCACCTTACATGGTGTTCTTCAACATGGGCGATCATCACATCGTCAGCGCGTCGCCGGAAATTCTGGCGCGGGTGGAAGACCGCAAGATCACCGTGCGGCCGCTGGCCGGCACTCGCAAGCGTGGCAAGACGGAAGAGGAAGACGTGGCACTGGAACAGGAACTGCTGGCCGATGCCAAGGAAATTGCCGAACACCTGATGCTCATCGACCTGAGCCGCAACGACTCGGGCCGCGTGTCCGAGACCGGCAGCGTCACCGTGCCGCGCAAGATGTTTGTGGAGCGCTACTCCCACGTGATGCACATCGCTTCCATCGTCGAGAGCGAAATGCGCGCCGACAAGACGGCGCTGGACGTGTTGAAAGCCACCCTGCCGGTGGGCACCCTCAGCGGTGCCCCCAAGGTGCGGGCCATGGAAATCATCGACGAGCTGGAGCCGGTCAAGCGCGGCATTTACGGCGGGGCGATGGGTTATCTGGGCTGGAACGGCAACATGGACATGGCCATTGCCATCCGCACGGCCGTGATCAAGAACGAACGTCTGTTCGTGCAGGCCGGGGCCGGCGTGGTGGCCGATTCCGTGCCGCGACTGGAATGGGAAGAGACCATCAACAAGGCGCGGGCCATCTTCCGTGCCGTGGAGCTGGCGGGCAAGGGGCTGCAGGATCTGTAGCCCCTAGCCAATGGGTGATGTGCCTGCGCGGTCAGCCGGCGCAGCCCTGCCAACGTCCGCCGTCCGCCGTCACAAGCCCTTGAACGCGGCCAGCGCCCGCTCGCGTGAGTGCTTCAGGTCCACTACCGGGTGCGGATAGTGCAGTCCCAGCGTTACCCCGGCTGCACTCAATACTCCGGACGGCGCTGCTGACGGATCATGCAGATACTTGTCCGGCAGTCTCGCCAGTTCTGGAACAAAACGGCGGATATACACGCCTTGCGGGTCGAAGCGCTCACTCTGAGTTACCGGATTGAAGACGCGGAAATAGGGCGCCGCATCTGCGCCGCAGCCCGCAATCCACTGCCAGCTGGCGCTGTTGGCCGCCAGGTCGGCATCCACCAGACAATCCCAGAACCATTCCTCGCCCCGGTGCCAGTGGGTCAGCAGATTCTTCACCAGGAACGAACCCACCACCATGCGCACGCGGTTGTGCATATAGCCCGTCTGCCACAGCTCGCGCATGCCGGCGTCCACCAGCGGGTAGCCCGTCTGGCCGCGTTGCCACGCGCGCAGCAGGGTCGGATCCTCCAGCCATGGGAGGCGCTCGAACTTGCTCTGCAGGGGTACGCGACTCAGCGCCGGTTTGTGGTAAAGCAGGGAGTACGAGAATTCACGCCAGCCCAGTTCGGACTGGAAGCAGTCCAGGTCGGCGTCTACGCCTTGCCCCAGGCCCTGGCGCTGGGCCTCGTACCACACCTGGTTCGGCGACAGCTCGCCATGATGCAGATGCGGCGAGAGGCGTGACACGTTCGGGCGCTGCGGAAAGTTGCGGCCTTCCTTGTAGCCATTCAGCCCGGCGGCCAGAAATTCTTCGAGCCGGGCCGTCGCGGCATTCTCGCCCACCTGCCAGGTGGTGTTCATGGTGGCGTCCCAGCCAATGCGGGGCAGCAAACCCAGGGCGTCGATGCCTGTCTGACCGGCACCTGGCACCGTGTGCACGTGCAGCGCTGCCGGGACTGGCAGTGGGGTGCGCGGTGCGGTGGCGGCAAGGCAGCCGCGCCGGTAGAAGGGTGTGAACACCTGATAGGGCGTGCCATCGCTCTTGAGCACCTGCCAGGGTTCCCACAGCAGCGAGCCGTTATGGCTGTGCACGGCAGCGCCAAGTGACTGTAGTTGCTCTTTGAGCTGTTTGTCGCGGGCGATGCGCCACGGCTCGTAGCAACGGTTCCAGTGGACGGCTCCTGCTTGACTCTGTTGCACAAGGGCCGGCAACAGGTGCAGCGGATTGCCCCGCAGCACCAGCAGGCGGCCGCCAAGACTCGCATTCAGTTGCGTCAGGGAATGATGCAGCCACCAGCGGCTCGCGCCTCCCATGGCCCATTCGCCACTGTGGATGTCGTCCAGAATGTAGACCGGCAGCACAGCGCCGGACTGCGCGGCGGCATGCAGGGCGGGGTTGTCGGCAAGGCGAAGGTCCTGGCGGAACCAGTGAATGGCGACGGGGGCGGTGATGGTCGAGCTCCTGCAGGAAATGGCGTGTTGATCTGGTTGCAGTATACGGGAGAAGAGGGGTGGATGTGGACGCTGTCTGTGGGAG
>CAISYX010000196.1 GCA_903889815.1 uncultured Gammaproteobacteria bacterium | reverse complement strand
GGAAGACTATGCGCAACTGGCAAACGCCGAGCGCCCCATCAACCTGATTGCAATCCCTGTGGCGAATCCAGACCCGGAAAGCCTGCAGTTCCCCCCGCAGGGTGAGGCCTACGGCGAAAGTCCGTTGTCTCACGCACTGTGGCGCTGGCTGGCAGTACACGCCCCGGATCTGGTCATCATTGCTGGGGCTGATACCGCAGGGCTGGGTGAGGCATTGCAGCGCGAGAAAGTGGCGGGGGTCGGTTCTATTCCAGTACAGGTGTTGCCGGAAGCAGCGGTATCGCTCGCACACTTGCTGCAGATGCCTCCCGTGGCGGAGTCTGCTGCCCGACAGGAACTCACCCGGCGCCTGCAGCGTTCACCGCAACAGCTGGCGGAGCAGTTGGCGCAGGTGTATGGCCAGGAGTTTTCCGCACCCGTTTACGTCCCCGGCATGAGCCTGATCGGTCGCCTGCAACTCGGGGAAATCGACGCCGTGGAAACCCTGATCCAGCCCTATTTGTCAGGCGCTGAAATCGCGGTCGACAATGCGTCGGCGATGGCGGGACAGCTGGTGTTTGCAGAATACGCGGAGCGTACTGGCAACATCGCCGCGTTGCAGATTGCCGTGCGTGCAGCAGACCTCGCGTTTGATGAGCAGGGCAACATGCTGGAAGCCGCCCCCTATCACAACGAGATGAGTGATTCGCTGTTCATGGCGCCGCCCCTTCTGGTGAAAGCAGGCAAGCTGAGCGGCGAGACACGATTGTTCGATATGGCAGCGCGCCGTATCGCCTTTATGCAGGAACTGCTGCTGCGCGAAGACGGTTTGTACCGGCATTCACCGCTCGCCGATGTGGCCTGGAGCAGAGGTAACGCCTTTCCTGCTCTCGGGCTGGCACTGACTCTCAGCGATATGCCTGTATCACATCCCGCCTATGGCGCTGTGCGTGAGTCTTATCTGCAGTTGCTGGCAGCGCTGCTCCCCTATCAGGATGCAGATGGCATGTGGCGTGAAGTCATCGATCACCCCGGGGCGTTTGCAGAGATCACAAGCACAGCGATGATTGGCATGGCCATCAAGCGCGGAATCGATCGTGGCTGGTTGGAGCGATCGCTGTATGCACCGGCGCTGGAAAAAGCCTGGCAGGCAGTGCTCGCGAGGACGAGTGTCGACGGCGAGTTTGTAGACGCCTGCACCAGTACCGGCAAGCTGGACTCTCTGGACGCCTATCTGGACAGGCCTGCAATTCTCGGTCGCGACGACCGTGCGGGAGGCATGGTCATGAATTTTGCGAATCAGATGGTGGGCAACTAGGCCTCACAGACGACAGGCCCCGGCGCTCAATTCAACTCGGCGCAAATTTGTAGTCCTTCTCATTGAAGAGGCGCAGACACGCATCAACAACCTCTGCGTCATACGTGATGCCGCGCTGGGCCCTTATTTCAGCCAAAGCGGGCTCTATTCCCAGTGCAGCGCGATAGGGGCGATGGGAAGCCATGGCTTCGTCTGTGTCTGCCACCGAGAGGATTCTGGATTCAAGAAGTATCTCATTGCCCTTCAAGCCAAGGGGATACCCCGAGCCGTCGATCCTTTCATGATGCTGCTGAATGATCTTCGCGATAGGCCAGGGAAATTTGACATTCTTGATGATATTGAAGCCGGTAGTGGGATGCTCCTTGATCAAGGCAAACTCAATGGCAGTCAACTTGCGTGGCTTGATGAGCAACTCGAGCGGAATGCTGATCTTCCCCAGATCATGAATCGATGCTGCCAGATGCAGGCCACGGCGACGATCCTCGGACAAGCCCAACTCAGCGGAAATTTCTGAGCACAGATCCGCCACGCGGCCCTGATGTCCTGCTGTATAGGGATCGCGTTCCTCCACGGTCGCTGCGAGCACCTGAATAGTTTGTTCCAGACTCTCGCGCACGCTCGCCTGGTAGTGATTCTTGACGATCGCAGTTCGCAAGGCGGCAACGCCAAAGGAAAGGTCGGCAGCGAGCGCTTGAAGCATTTCCTTTTCTGGCTCGGACCATATTTCAATCTTGCTGCTGTAGAGCGTGAGGCATGCCGTGATGTCATCGGGAAGGTGAAGTGGCAAGGAGATGGAAGATCTGTAGCCCCGCTGCAAGGCCTCAGAGCGCCTGGGAGTCATCGTGGGGTCTGCAGCGATATCATCAACAATGTGAATCTGGCCTGTGCGAATGGCGAGCCCCGTTGGGTCCCCTCCAAGCGGGGTGTCACGCCAGGAAATAGTGACTGACTTCAAGTAGCCATCTTCATGTCCGAAGTGTGAAATGGCAGTCACGCGCATGTCGCGGTCCTGTTCAGGCACGCCAATCCAGGCCATCGCGTAGCCGCCCACTTCCACCGCGATTCGACAATACTCGGCAAGCAGCACGGACTCTGTTTTGGAGTTCAGCAAGGCAACATTGCTGTCACTCAGAATCTTGAGTGTCCGTGTGGTCGCCTCCAGAGCAATTTCGGCCAGCCTTCGCTTGGTGTTGTCCCGGATGTTGCATTGAATGACTTGAATGCCCTCGCAGTCATACACATTGCTGATGAACTCAACGGAAACCCGGGTGCCATCTTTCGCCACGAGGGGAAGATCGTCATAGCGAATAAAGCGCTTCCTCTGTAACTCATCAAACGCCTCTTTGTTCAGCGCCGTATCTTTGAATGCACCAATCTCCCAGAGTTTCTTGCCGAGAAACTCCTCATGCGTATAACCCAGCATCTGAATCATGAAGGGATTTACGTCATCAATCTGTGCGGTATTGGCATTCAGAAGCAGTATCCCGTCCTGCGCGGCTTCGAAAAGCCGGCGGTAACGCACCTCCGACATGCG
>CAISYX010000195.1 GCA_903889815.1 uncultured Gammaproteobacteria bacterium | reverse complement strand
GACCAGGTGCAGACCTTCTACCCCTCGCCGATGGCGCTGGCCACAGCGATGTACTACAGCGGCAAGAATCCGCTCAAGAAGGTGACCTACAAGAGCGAGAAGGTGAGCATCGTCAAACAGATCGAACAGCGCCGCATCCAGAAGGCCTTCCTGCGCTACCACGACGAGAAGAACTGGCCGCTGCTGCGTCAGGCGCTCAAGGATATGGGGCGCGAGGACATGATCGGCGATGCGCCGCACCAGCTGGTGCCCGCCGAGAAGCGCTCCGCGCGCGGCCGTCCGGCGACACCGGCACGCACACCAAAAGCGCGTCCGCGCCGCTGAGCCCGCCCACTGTGGGAGCGGCCTTGCCTGTGGGATCGGAGTTAGCCGCAGAACGGGAGGCCGACTGGCCGGCGACGGCACAATGTCACTTGCGTTCACAGACAAGCGTGCCGCCCAAAAATCCCACTTGATGATAATGATTCTCAAATGTACAATGATTCGCATCGGTAGAAGCCTGCCGAAAGAATCATTGTCACGGAGAATTTCATGCAACGCCGTTCCACAGCCCGCCGCTTTGTCCGCAAGCCCCTCGCGCTCGCTCTTGCCAGTGCCGCCCTCCTTGGCGTGCCAGCCCTGTTCATGCAGGCCCAGGCACAATCCGCGAGCGCTGCAACCGAGCGTGAACTGCCCGCCATCTATGTCATAGGCAAGGACCAGGGTGCTGCCCTGCGCCAGCCGGGCGCGGTCGCCCTGGTAGGGATTGAAGAGCTGCAATTGCGGCAACCGCGTTCCACGGAAGAGATGCTGCGCACCGTGCCGGGTGTGACGGTCAAACCGGAAGAAGAAAGCGCCATCGTCGCCAATATCGGCATGCGCGGCCTGAGTTCTGCGGATTATAAAACCCTGATTCTGGAAGACGGCGTGCCCGTCGCGCCGGGTTTGTTCGTCGGCAATGGCCGCTACTACAACCCGCGCGTGCAGCACATGGAGGGCATCGAGGTGCTCAAGGGAGCGGCGTCACTGCGCTACGGTCCCAGCACCATCGGTGGCGTCATCAACTACATTTCCCGGCAGCCTGCCGACGGTGTGCAACTGAGTGTGCGGGGTGGCTCTTTCAATACGCGTGAAGCCTCTGTGGAAGCCGGTGCCACGTCGCGTTCGGGCGATGCCGTGTTCGGTATCTTCGCGACCCGCGAAAAGAGTGACGGCTTCATGGACAAGGGCCATGAGATGTCCGACATCATCTTCAAGACAGGCCTGCAAATCAGCGACAGTCAATCCATCAGCCTGAAGGTGTCTGACTACAAGAGCGACGCCAATATTTCCTACTACGGCGTATTCCTGAATGAGTACCGTGCCGAGAGCCGCGACAACCCCGCACCCGACGACTGGCTCCTGTCGGGCCGTCGTGCGGTCGACCTCAATCACGAATGGCGCATCAGCGCCACCCTGCGTCTGAACACACTGGTCTATTCCAGCGAAACCTGGCGCGATTACTGGCGCTTCGGCACCAATGCCGTGGCCTCGGGCGCCGCACGCTCCTGGGTGCAGACGGACAGCCTTAACGGCAACAACCGCGCATTCGAGCGTACCGGCGCAGACAGCCGCCTGCAGTGGGAACACAGCCTCTTCGGCCTGCAGAGCGAATCCGAACTCGGCCTGCGCTACATGACCGAAGCGATGGACGACATGACCATCGCGGCCGTGCGCGCCACCCCGCGCACCGGGGCAATCAGCCGCGATGTGCGCGATGCCGCCGACAGCGTGGCGCTGTACGCACAGAACCGGCTGCAGCTGACCGAGACCGTGGCGGTGACTGCCGGCCTGCGCATCGAGAACTATGAGCAGTCCCGCAAGGACCGTCGTCGCACGCCGGCACAAGGCACCAGCGCCGGCAGTGAGAATACCGAGTACCTTCCGGGTCTGGGCCTGACCTGGCAAACCGCGCCGGGGCTGCAGCTGTTTGCCAGCGTCTACAAGGCCTTCTCCCCTGCCCTGAATGCCGATGCGCTGGATGCACTGACAGATCAGGAATTGGATGCTGAACGCTCCGTCAACATGGAGCTCGGGCTGCGGGGTGGCGATGGCCGCCTGAGTTACGAGATGGCGGCGTTCCGCATGGACTTCGACAACCAGATCATCCCGGCCAACAGCAACAGCCAGTTCCAGCGTACGAATGGCGGCGCCACGCTGCACCAGGGTCTGGAGTTCGGCGCTGGTCTGGAACTGGGCGGGGGATTCAGCCTGGATGGCAATGCGACGTGGATTCCGGACGCCGAATTCGCTGGCAACCGCTACAGCGCCACCGGAGCCATCACCACGCCGGACGGCAACCGCATCACCTATACGCCGGAATGGACGGCCAACCTGAGTCTGAGTCACCAGATGGGAAGGCTTCGATCCTCGGTGAACCTGCATCACACGGGCGAACAGTTCACGGACGTGCAGAACACCGTGACGATCCGCGAGAACCTGAGCGGCTTCTTCACCGGCCGCATCGACAGTTACACGCTGCTGGACCTGAACGCCGTGTACGAGGTGAACGGCGCGCTGACGCTGAGCGCCAGCCTCAAGAACCTGACGGACCGCAGCCATATCACCAGTCTGCGTCAGGGTATCTATGTGGGAACCGAACGTGCGGTCAATGCGGGCTTTGTGTACAAGTTCTGAAGCCTGACTTGCCTGTGGGAGCTTGCCTGCAAGCGAACTGCTGACTGTGGGAGCTTGCTGGCAAGCGAACGGACTTGTTGTTCTGTCCCGGCCCCGGGCGGCAGCCCTCCCGTTCTGCGGCTGACCCGCATCGCTCCCCGATGCCCTCGCATCGCAAAGAGCCACGGTCTCTTTGCTCACTCGGTGCGGGTCTTTTATGCCGCTGAACG
>CAISYX010000194.1 GCA_903889815.1 uncultured Gammaproteobacteria bacterium | reverse complement strand
TGTCTTCAAGCGCATTGGGAGCGGGCGGTTGTTGCCCTTTGGGTGGTTGCAGCTGTTGCTGGGGAAATCCCGCCTGAAGACCGGGCGTGTGGTGTTACTGGGTGTGGCGCCGCAATTCCGCACGCGCAGCATCCTGCAGCTGTTCGCGCACGAGCTATATCAGCGTGGGCGCGGCATGGGCGCCATGGGTGCCGAGGCCAGCTGGGTGTTGGAGGACAACCACCTCATGCGGAAGCCGTTGGAGTTGATGGGGGCGCGGGCGTACCGGAAGTGGCGGTTGTATGACCGGCCGATTCAGGGGTGAGGTGAGGACAGCGCTGTGACTTTCTCGCGCAGGAACTCGGGCGCCAAGTCTGCACCGTTCGGCCATGTCACCGTGCGGACGTCGGGGTCGACGCGGACCTGATCGAAGAGTGCGGCGTCGCGTAGCGGCGCAAACATGGGCCCATCGAGCTCGTCGGCCAGATCCACCTGTCCCACCATGCCGTCGCTGAAGTGCAGCCACAGGCGGTAGGCCCCGATGGAACGAACATCCGTGACGTGGATCATGCGGCCTCATCTATGCCAAGGGGGCGATCGGAATCAACGGCTCGCGCGCGCGGGCCCTCTCCCAATTTGCGAGAAGTTCTTCCTGATGCAATGCCAGCCATTCCGTGATCAGCCCGAGCGCTCGAGGGGGGAATCGACCAGTGACGGCACCACTCTGGATGCTGATGACAGGCATGCTGCCATCCTGAGCAATCACCGTTCAAGCAGTGGTATCGAATCAACGCGCGTGGTATCTGTGTTATTGACTGATGTGCGGATCAAGCACGCCCGCCATCTTTTGCATAACATCCCCACCAAACCCAATCCAATCCCGCACCTGCTGATGCGCGCCCCATGAGGCGATCTCCAGCTGCCCCAGCACGTTCCGGTGCTGCTCCAGCAACACACGCATTTCCGTGGCTACCGCCGAAGGTGCGGGCGTCGATGTCTTCAGCGAACGCTCCAGATGCTCGCAAAACAAGCTGAACGCGGCCACAAGAACGAACCGCTGGTGCCAGTTCTCCCATCGCGGTGTTTCTACTTCATTCGGCCCCAGAAGGCTATGCCACCGGTTCCAGTGTGCCCGGTAGTGCGCCGGTTGTCCGGTTTGCAGTTCCAGCCAACCTGCTTCCGATAGTTCTTCCACGCTGCGCCGACACGCACCGGCCGTGTATCCCACCGCATTGGCCATCTCTCGGACCGAATGTGGCGTTTGATTTCCAAGCAGGAACGCCACAAGGTCGGCTTTGGCGCCTACGCCAAGCCCAAGCCGCAACGACAGCAAGAGACATGACGGCGACGTAACAGCAGCGCGAACAGCGCGCTTCCCTCCGGTGCGAAGTGGCATCGGGTCGCGCTCCGTTGCGGGCTTCAGTAACGGTCGCCAGCGGGGGTCAGCTCCCTCAGTGGTGGCGATTTCCGCAAACCACGCGAGCCGTGACTCGAGCTGTTCGTGCACGTCCGCCGGATACGTCTCCGCCAGATTCCTGATCCGCTGAACGCTGACCAAGTCAACGTTCTGTGCGGCCCAATCGGCGATCAGGTCACCCAATCGTGGTTCCCGGAACGAATACAACAGGGACGCCAGGATGAGTGCCTCAGGATCCACCACGGTCGCTGCGGACTTATGGGCCCCGCGAGTGGTGGCACTGGCACCGATCAGTCGCCATTGCCGCCAGAGCTGCTCCAGGAGTGCGTCGTCCAGGGCGCGCTGGGCAGCGAACAATTCGTCGAAGTGGGGCTGATCGCTAGGCATGGTGTTCACCACGACGAATAGCCGACGTAAGAAAGAGGTGGACCTTTTCGAGGGTGCTGGCGAAGTCCAGTGAGGCATCCTGCGTGGCGACCCACGACTTTGCCCATTCCAGTTCGGCGGCTGTTGGAGTGAGCGCCAACAGG
>CAISYX010000193.1 GCA_903889815.1 uncultured Gammaproteobacteria bacterium | reverse complement strand
GTCCCAGGGGGACATTTCATCTGCGTAAACACTGCCGAATTCGTACATCAATCGCTCGTTCTCTTCTTCACTGTGGATCGACAGGGCTACGGCCTTGCTGACCAGATTGTGGGCCTGCGCCACTTTGATATCGTCGGGAATGCTCTGACCATGGGTCTCATAGACCACGGGCAGCTGGCGATCGATGACCAGTGCGAGGGCGTCTCCCATCGGTCCGGCTTCACCGAGTTTGCTCAGGATGCAGCCACTCAAGCCAGCCGGCGAATAGGTTCGGACGGCATTATGCAACACCGCAGCCTGACTGGTGCAGGCCAGTACCAGAAGATTCTGCACTTCCGGGCACTCCTGCAGCATCTTCAGCTGGGCATGCAGACTCGGGTCGCTGGCGTGCAGCCCCGCCGTGTCGATCAGCACCAGAGACTTGTGCCGGAGCGAATCCAGTATCTGGCGGAGACTATGGGTCTCGTCCACCACCCGTACGTTGATGCCCAGAATGCGGCCGAAGGTGCGCAGTTGTTCATGGGCGGCCACGCGGTAACTGTCCGTGGTCACCAGAGCCACTGAGTCAGCACCGTGTTCCAGGACATGCCTCGTCGCCAGTTTGCCGATGGTCGTGGTCTTGCCCACGCCGGTCGCGCCCAGCAAGGCGAACACGCCACCCTGAGCGGCAAGATCTTTCCCTGCTACCGGTACTTTGCGGGCCAAAGAGGCAATTGCAAACCGCCAGGCTTCCGCTGCGGAGAATTCGGGTTTCAAGGCATCCAGCAGGGACTTGCTCAACGGGGCCGGTACGCCCATGGCGTTCAGGCGCTCCCAGAGGCTGGCCTGCACCGGTGTGCGGCGGGAAAACTGATCCCAGGCCAGACCACTCAGGCGTTGCTCCAGCAGCCGGCGGATGCCGTTGAGCTCAGAGCGCATGCGGTGCATTTCCCGGCTCTCGGCATGGGCCCGACGCGCATATTCCTGGTCCTTGGCGACGTTCGCCGCCTCGCTGGCAGCGGCCGCATTCGCGAGGGCTTCGGCAGAGCCAAGCCCCTCCTTGGAAAAGCGGATCTGCTGATCTTTCACCACCCGCAGATTGGGCGTGCTGGCATTGTGCAGGGCTTCGCGCTGCAGGCGTCCGATATCCGGCGCTGCGGCAGGGGCAGGACGCGGGCAAGCCCGCTCCCACAGTCACAGTTCTGGCCAACAGGCAGGGCATCACGCCTTCGGCGGTGTCACCCCGGTCTGCCCCATGTACTTGCCGCCCCTGTCCTTGTAGGTCACTTCACACTGCTCATCCGACTGATAGAACAGCATCTGCGCCACGCCCTCGTTCGCGTAGATCTTCGCCGGTAGCGGCGTGGTGTTGGAAAACTCCAGGGTCACGTGCCCTTCCCATTCCGGCTCCAGCGGCGTGACGTTGACGATCAGGCCGCAGCGCGCATAGGTGGACTTGCCCAGGCACACCACCAGCACGTCGCTGGGAATGCGGAAGTACTCCACCGTGCGGGCAAGCGCGAAGGAGTTCGGCGGGATGATGCAGTAGTCCTCCTCGATACTGACGAAACTGGTCTCGCTGAAGTTCTTCGGGTCCACCACGCTGGAGGTGTGCACATTGGTGAAGATCTTGAATTCGCGGGCACAGCGCACGTCATAGCCGTAGCTGGAAGTGCCGTAGGAGATCACTTTCTGGCCGTTGACGAAGCGCACCTGCTGCGGCTCGAAGGGGTCGATCATGCCGTGCTCGCGGGCCATGCGGTTGATCCATTTGTCTGACTTGATGCTCATTGTGGCGGTGTTCCTTTGATTGACATGAATTAGTGTCTGGTGTGTTCGCGACTTGTGGGAGCTTGCTTGCAAGCGAACCGTTCGCGGGCCTGTGGGAGATTGCTTGCAAGCGATCTGTTCGCGGGCCTGTGGGAGATTGCTTGCAAGCGAACTGTTCGCGGGCAAGCC
>CAISYX010000192.1 GCA_903889815.1 uncultured Gammaproteobacteria bacterium | reverse complement strand
TGTGCTGCGCACCCAGAAAGGCCTCGGTGGTCATCACGCCCGCGTAGTTTCCGGTGGGAGAGTCTTCCACCCGCAGTGAACTCAGCGCTACTTTTACCAGGTTATCCGGATCGCTGTAAAAATCGTCTACTACTATGTATCTGTTGATCATTCTCGTACCGCTCATCACAGATTTGTCCACCGCATGGAGTTGCGGAGTGCGGGCTTTATCCAGGCATTGCGGGAAGTGCCACGACCGTGGGTATCTTAAGCCATACAATTTATAGTTGTATACACAATGGCAGTGCGGCTTCGAACCATGTCACGATTCGGGTGGCGCAAAACATAAAGCCCCGCGACCGCGAGGCTTTGAAGTTATGGTGCCCAGAGGCGGAATCGAACCACCGACACGAGGATTTTCAATCCTCTGCTCTACCGACTGAGCTATCTGGGCATGAGGGATGTTGCGGGCCTTGCGAGGGTTTCAGCTGCTGCCAATTTGGCAAGGCGCGTATTAAACCCGCAGACGATGGGCCGAGTCAAGCCCGGGCTGCTAGTGCTCCGGAGGCACATAACCTGTTGCAGTGTCGTGGGCTTCGTTGCTCAGAAACTTGCCCATTTCATCCTGCAGATAGCGGCGATGGTCCGCGTTCATCATGCTCAGCTGTTTCTCGTTGATCAGCATTGTCTGCTGCTTCTGCCATTCCAGCCAGGCCTGACGGGACACCTGCTCAAAGATCTCCTGACCCTTGCTGCCGGGGTAGGGCGGGGTGTCGAGTCCGGGCAGTTCCTTCTGATACTTGCGGCAAAACACGGCACGGGGCATGACAGTTTCCTACTTGTTAAAGGTACCGGCGCCAGACGGGCGGCAGCGTGATCAGCTGGGCGTGCCTGGCGCTGCAATGCCCGTTGCCAGACGCTGCAGCAGGTCTCTGACGGGCGCGGCTAGACCGACAGCAGTGGTCTGCGTGACGCTCACTGGTCCGAGAGGGTACCAGAGCCAGCGCCCGGCCTCCATGACTGTGTCCGTCATCTGAGCGGCATCGGCCACCAAGGGGGTAATCTCCAGATGGAAGTGGCTGAACGTGTGCTGCACGACGGGCCAGGATTCCAGCGTGGTGCTGCTGCCAAGGCGTCGTGCGTGGCAGAACTGTTGCGCTGCAACCACATTCGCGAATTCCGGGAAACTCCAGAGGCCGCCCCAGATGCCAGCCGCAGGCCGTTTCTCCAGCAGCACGTGTCCCGAGGCGGTGCGGCACATCAGCATGCAGATCGTACGGCGGGGCAGCGTCTTCCTGGGTTTGCGATGGGGGAGTTCACCGACACGGCCCGCGGCGTGTGCCTGACAGCCGGTCTGCAAGGGGCACAGCAGGCAGGCCGGTTTGCTGCGGGTGCACACCGTGGCGCCCAGATCCATCATGGCTTGCGTGTAGCGCGCGAAATCAGAGAAAGGAGTGGCTTCCTCGGCGATCACCCACAAGGACTTCTGTACCGCAGGCAGGTCTGGCCAGCCCTCGATGGCATGGTAGCGGCACAGCACGCGTTTGACATTGCCGTCCAGGATGGGCGCACGCACACCGCTGCCGAGCGCGAGAATGGCGCCAGCGGTCGAACGCCCGATCCCGGGAAGCTCGCAGAGCCTCTCGACATTACCCGGGAAGGCACCTTGAAACTGTGTGCTGACAATGATGGCACTGCGATGCAGATTGCGGGCCCGGGCGTAATAGCCAAGGCCGGTCCAGTGATGCAATACCTCGTCGAGAGGCGCGGCAGCCAGCGCGTAAACGTCCGGGAAGCGCGCCATGAAGCGCTGGAAATAGGAAATGACGGTGCTGACCTGGGTCTGTTGCAGCATGATTTCCGAGACCCACACGCGATAGGGTGTCGGGTTCTCCTGCCAGGGTAGATGATGGCGTCCGCTGCGGGAGAACCAGTGCAGAACGCTGTCGGCGAAGGAGCTGCTTGGCATCGTCGCGGCGGCCCGGCTCAGCGCAGCACGCGGTCAAGCAGGCTGCGTGCAGCATCCTGCAGGTCGGCGGGCACTTGGTCGCTCACGGCATCCTGCACCCGCCTTTGTACCTGATTGCGGGATATCTCCACGAACAAGTCCCGGACTCTGCCGAAGTCCGGACCACAGTACTGGCTGTATTCTGCATCGAAACGGGCGCTGCACTGCACGGGCCAGCCGACTCCCTGATAGAGCGGCGCCACCGCAATCGTCTGTGGTGCGGGCTCGCCGTAAACCGTCAGCAGAGCGGCGTAGTCGAAGCGCTCCTGCGCCAGGTCCATGCCGCCGGTGGCGTCTATCTCGAAATTGTCCAGCTGCAATGTGAATTGTTGATTCTGCGCAATTCCCTGGGTGAAACTCAGGCTGCCTTCCGCGCTGGCGAAGCGCACAACGTCCGGCCAGCGCTGTGCCAGGTCTCCTGAGCCGGCCGGACTGAGCACTGAAATGGCAGAGAACAGCTGCTTCAAGATGCCGATGTCGATGGCAGTGTCTGTCACGCTGAAACTGGTGGAGCCATTGATGGTGTCCAGAAGCTGGCGAGTGGTACTGCCTTGCAAGTTGTGAAAGGACTCCAGGTTCAGTTTGCCCTGCGCAAACGCGGCCGCCGGCACTGAACGGGCCAGTTGCGCGATGTCCATGTTCTGCAGTGACACGATGCTGGTCAGGCTGGGCGGCGTCTGGCGGGTGTCGTAGTTCACCGCTGCGGTGACTTGGCCGGCGTAGAAGCCGGCTGGGCGCAGATTCAGACTCAGGCGGCCATTGCGCACGGAGAGCTGCGCATCGATGCCGCTCAATTGCAGGCCACCGCTGGTCAGGGATTCGAGGCTATGGCTGCCTTCGATGTCCATGGACTGCAGAAAATCAACAGGCAGCTCAGTGTCCTCGGTGGGCGCTGCTGCAGCGATGGAGCTGGCGACTGGCTCGGCGGCTGGCGACTGCTCCTGCGTTGCGCCGGCGGCCGCGTCGGCATCCTGCGTGTAGCGGGTGAAGTCGAGGGCGTTGCTGCTGAGGGAGTAGCGCAAGGATGCCGGAATGCCGGGCTGTGCGGGTGTCCAGGTGGCACTGGCATCGATGCGCATCTGGTCGAGCGACAGGCGCAGAGCAGTCACTTCCAGTTGCCGGGCATTGCCCGCAAACTCTGCACTCAGGCTGAACTGGTCCGTGTCGGTGTTGAACTCACCAGGCAGCGCAGCGCCCGGAGCAGCGGCTGAGTCCTTGCGGACATACAGATCAAGGAAGTCCGACAGCGGAAAGGTGTTGCTCTGCAGGGAGCCGCGCCAGGCCAGTGCATCGCGAAAGTTCTCCACACTGACGGCACCGCTGAGTTGCAATGGGTTGAGCTTGATGAGGAGATCATCGAGTGTGGCATTGCCTGCCGCCAGGTCCACCCGGGCAAGCGTCGAGACGTTGACGATGGCCGCAGGGGCCCCGTCTTCCTGCGTCATGGCGAAGGAGACTTCAAGCGGGAATGGACGGTTGCGCAGATTCGAATTGCTGCTGCTCAGTGTGACGTTGTCGAAGTGGGTGTTGAGTCCGCGCTGACTGTCCTGCACGGCGACGCTGGCATTGCGGATGCTGATCTGCGCAATGGCACTGGCGTCTACCATGCTGCCTGCTGCGTCGGACTCAGAGGCGGCGGACGGCTGCGTGCCTGCTGCATTGGTGCTTTCCGCAGACTGCCAGTTGCTGCGACCGTTGCCGTCGACGAGCCAGTTCACGTGCAGGCCGTCCACCTGCAGCTGCTGCAGTGCGAGCCTGCCGTCCAGCAAAGCGCGAGGCTCCAGTTTGATAGTCAGTTGTGCCAGCGAGGCAAGTTCCATCGCGGAGCCCGGATTGCGCAGGCGCAGGTCGCTGACGGACAGGCCGAATACGGGTCTGAAGGTCCAGGAAAGATCTCCGGCGACTGTCAGTTGCAGGCCTGTCTGACTGGCAAACGCAGACTCCAGCGCAGGCCGGTAACGCACCGGATCGATGAACATGAAGGCTGCCAGCACCGCGATGGCGATCAGTGCGATCAGTGCCACCAGGGAGATCAACAGGGTCTTGAGCAGTTTCAGCATGATGTCTTTCCGAGGTGCCTGCGCAGGCTTTCAGCCACGGGCGCGAAAAGGCGGAGTGTAACCCAAAGCCGCGTGCCGACGCACCGCTCGCGCACCGGAAGTGCCCGGAAAATCACGGTTTACGGCGCCCGACAGGCAGTTGCGGGGGCAGATCTCTGCTTTCAAAAGCGGCAATGCTGCCCGTATAATACGCGTCACCTGAAACCGGCCAGAACTGCCGGCGGGCGCGCGCATGCGGGGAGCAGTGATGTCATCACGACAAGCAACAGTGGAACGCAATACCAAGGAGACCCAGATCAAGGTTTCCGTGAATCTCGACGGCAAAGGCGATCTGCATTGCGAAACCGGCCTGCCATTCCTCGACCACATGCTGGATCAGGTGGCGCGCCACGGCCTTATCGACATTACAGTCAAGGCGGTGGGTGATCTGCACATTGATGCCCACCACACGGTGGAAGATCTGGGCATCACGCTGGGCATGGCCTTCAACAAAGCCCTCGACCGCAAGGGCATCCGTCGTTACGGACACGCCTACGTGCCGCTGGACGAAGCCTTGTCACGCGTTGTCATCGATTTCTCTGGTCGGCCGGGTCTCGAGTATCACATTCCCTTCACCCGAGGCGCCGTGGGCGGGTTCGATGTGGACCTGTTCCACGAGTTTTTCCAGGGCTTCGTGAATCACGCACTGCTTACACTCCACATCGACAATCTGCGTGGAATCAATTCGCACCACCAGATCGAAACCGTATTCAAGGCATTCGGACGCGCTCTGCGGATGGCGATGGAAATCGATCCGCGCAGCAGTGACGTCATTCCGTCCACGAAGGGCGCGTTGTAAGCGGGCGTCGTCGCACCAGCATCAGGTTGTCACTATGAACAAAGTCGCCGTCATCGATTACGGAATGGGCAATCTGCATTCCGTCGCCAAGGCGCTCGAGTATGTCGGACGCAATGTATCGGTCAATGTCACCAGCGACGCCGCCACGATTCTGCAAGCCGATCACGTGATCTTCCCTGGTGTCGGCGCCATACGCGACTGCATGGCCGAGATTCGCCGGCTTGGCATTGACGAGATTGTTGCTGAAGTGGCGTGCCGCAAACCCTTGCTTGCCATCTGCGTTGGCATGCAGGCACTGAT
Source organism: uncultured Gammaproteobacteria bacterium (assembly GCA_903889815.1). Lineage (GTDB taxonomy): Bacteria > Pseudomonadota > Gammaproteobacteria > Pseudomonadales > Pseudohongiellaceae > UBA5078. Next base: position 8,681 of record CAISYX010000192.1, on the reverse strand, counting down.
GGAGTCCAGCGAGGAAAACGGTGGCGTGGAGTGCCTGGGGCTGGTGAAGGGGCAGGTGCGTTTCTTCGGCAATGTCGATGCAGGGGCCGGGTCGCCCGTGAACGCGTCCAACAGCGGCCTCAGTGACGAACAAGGCAATTCCCTGAAGGTGCCCCATATGGGCTGGAACTGTGTCAAGCAAACGGATCAGCATCCGCTCTGGCAGGGCATTGAAGACAACACGCGGTTCTACTTCGTACACAGTTATTACGTCGCTCTGTGCGCAGGCGAGTCGGCCTCGGGCCTCACACGCTACGGTGTCGAGTTCACCGCGGCGCTGAACAAAGGCAACATCTTCGCCGTGCAGTTCCACCCCGAGAAAAGTCAGCATGGCGGCCTGCAGTTGCTGCGCAACTTCCTCGCGTGGGACGGCGTCTAGCTGGATTCTGGACTGGATAATTTTTTATGTTGATCATCCCCGCAATTGATTTGAAAGATGGCCAGTGCGTGCGCCTGAAGCAGGGCCGCATGGAAGACTCCACCGTGTTCTCGGACGATCCGGTCAAGACAGCAGGTCACTGGTTGTCACAGGGTGCGCGTCGTCTGCATCTGGTGGACTTGAACGGTGCGTTTGCCGGCACGCCCGTCAACGGGGGCGTGGTCCAGGCAATCGCCCGTCACTTTCCATCCCTGCCTTTGCAGATCGGCGGCGGCATTCGCGACCTTGGCACCATTGCCCGCTATCTGGCGGCAGGCGTGTCCTGGGTGATCATCGGCACCAAGGCTGTGCGTGACCCCGGTTTCGTGGCCGAAGCCTGCCACGAATTTCCGGGCCAGATCATTGTCGGCCTGGATGCCGTAAACGGCATGGTGGCCACCGATGGCTGGGCCAATGTGACCGATGTGAATGTGATCGAGCTGGCACGTCGATTCGAAGACTTCGGCGTGGAAGCCATCATCTACACCGACATCGCCCGCGACGGCATGATGCAGGGCGTCAATGTGCCTGCGACGGTGGCGCTGGCAGAGGCGACCAGAATTCCAGTGATCGCCTCGGGGGGCGTCAGTCGCATCGAAGACATCCATGCCCTGCAGGCCGTGGCGAGGACGGCCACCGGCGGCGGCATCATGGGAGCAATCACGGGGCGAGCGATCTACGAAGGCGCCCTGAATCTGGCAGCGGCGCAGCGCTTCTGTGACGAGGCATCCCGCGCGTAAGCCGCACTGGTATCTGGAACGAGGCAAGCAATGGCACTGGCCAAACGAATTATTCCCTGTCTGGACTGCGACAAGGGGCGCGTCGTGAAAGGCGTGAAGTTTCTGGATATCCGCGATGCGGGTGATCCCGTCGAGATTTCCAAACGCTACAGTGATGCCGGCGCCGACGAGATCACCTTCCTCGACATAACCGCCAGCCATGAAGAGCGCGAGACGACGGTGCATACTGTCGAGGCCATCGCCGGTCAGGTCTTCATTCCGCTGACAGTCGGCGGCGGCATCCGCACGCTGGATGACATTCGCACCATGCTGAACGCTGGCGCTGACAAAGTGTCCATCAATACGGCGGCGGTGTTCAACCCGGATTTCGTGCGCGATGCCGCTGAACGGTTCGGCTCGCAGTGCATCGTGGTGGCCATGGATGCCAAGAAGGTCAGTCTGCCCGGGGAAGCCGGGCGCTGGGAGATATTCACACACGGAGGCCGCAAAGCCACGGGTATTGATGCAGTGGAGTGGGCCAGGCGCATGGTCAGTTACGGCGCAGGCGAGATTCTGCTGACCAGCATGGACCGTGACGGCACCAAGAGCGGTTTTGATCTCGCCCTGAACAGAGCAGTAAGCGACAGCGTGTCAGTGCCCATCATCGCCTCGGGTGGCGTCGGCAATCTCCAGGATCTGGTGGATGGCGTGCTGACGGGACATGCGGATGCTGTGCTCGCCGCCAGCATCTTTCATTTTGGCGAATACAGCATTCCAGAAGCCAAACGCTTCATGGCCGACAAAGGCATCACAATGCGTCTGTAGCGCTGCGCTGCAGACGGATCATCTCGGATACCGGCACCAGTTCGATGTTCATCCGGGTCAGTGTCGGAATCGCTTTCTCCAGATACTCCAGCGTGGCTTCGTAAGGATGGCCGATGCCTGTCGCAAAGCCCTTCTCGCGAGCTACCTGCAGCAGGCGCTGGAATTCACGGTCAATGTCCTCGTGCGTCTGCACATTGTCGAGAAACACGTTGCGCGTCAGGGTAGGGATGTTGGCTTCGCGTGCGATATGCCCCGCTACGCTCGCGGCATTCGTGTAGCTGTCGACAAAATACAGATCGCGACCCTGCAGAGTTTCCATCACCCAGCGCATCGGGCTTTCCAGCGTTGTCAGCTCGCTGCCCATGTGATTGTTGATACCCTTCAGATTGGGAACAGCCTCCAGCGCAAGAGACAGCGTTTTCACGAATTCTTCCTTGCTCAAGGCAGGCGTCAGGCCACCAGGTCCGAGGGGCATGTTGGCAAGGTTGCTCATGGGAGCGTGCAGCATCACCTCCTTGCCGTTGCGGTGTGCGGACTCAGCCAGTTCCGCGCCGAACGGCGTATGGGGCAATACCGCAAAGGTCACGTCATCAGGAAGGGCGATGGCACGGGCGCCAAGGGTGTCCACATAGCCGATATCGTCGATGATGATGGCGATGTAGCGCGTCTGCGTGGGTGGCAGCACCAGCACGGGAAGCGCGTCGTCAGGCGGAGTGCCAGCGGGCGGCGCCGGGTCCGGCGCCAGAGGCATGGCCTGGGTCAGTGGCACGGAGGGATCAGAGTCCTCAGTGTCCGGAGTCTGCCTGACAGGCTGCTCGATTGTCTTGGCAGGCTCGCTCGCAGCAGGTGTTTCTGGGGGGCCGGCGGGACCGACTGTCTCTGTCGGTGCCAGCGCGGGCGCACGTGCCGGCGGGGGTGTCTCCTGCACGCGCGGGACGGGTGCAGGCGGAGCAGGGGCGCGTTCCGGCGTGAACAACCAGAGTGACAGCGGCATGCCCACCAGCCCGATCATCATCATGACGAGCGGGCGTGGATTGCGTGCAATGGCCTCGATCAGCGGGTCTCGTGCGGTCAAGGCAAGGGTGTCTCAGCGGGCGCCGTGTCAGGCGCGCTGGATTGTGTCACCGCTGCGGCCGGGCTGCGCTCGCGGTTGCGGCCGTTCTCGAGAATGCTGAGTCCGCGCAGCAGGGTCAGGGCCTCCTGCAGTTGATAGTCAGTCGAGACCACCTGCTCTGCGCTGACTTCAGCGGCGCGCTCTTCGTCGTTGATGTCATCCAGGTCATTGCCATTGCGCAGGTGACCGGCCAGGTCGGCTTCCGTATACCCGGTGCGTCCCGTGGTGCGGGTGACCAGACCTTCCTCGATGATGATGTCGGGCTGGATGCCCTGGGCCTGGATGGAGCGGCCCTCGGGGGTGAAGTACAACGAGGTCGTGAGTTTGATGGCGCGATTCTCGGCAATCTGCATGACACTTTGCACCGAGCCTTTGCCGAAACTGCGAGTGCCCATGATGACGGCGCGGCCGTGATCCTGCAGTGCACCGGCCACGATTTCGGCCGCAGAGGCCGAGCCGGAGTTGATCAGCACGACCACAGGCACGCCTTCGCTGGGGTCTTCCGGCGTGGCGAAGAATTCCATCTCGATTTCTTCGTTGCGGCCCTGGGTGTAGACGATTCGGCCAGAGGTCACGAAGGCATCCACCACTTCGACGGAGGCCTGCAGAATGCCGCCAGGATTGTTGCGCAGATCCAGCACCAGGCCTTTCAGATCGGGCTGAACGGCTTTGATTTCCGTCAGTGCTTCGAGCACTTCTTCGCCGGTGTTCACCTTGAACTGCGAAATGCGCAGGTAGGCGTAACCAGGTTCGAGTTCGCGCTGCCTGACGCTGGCCACTTCGATGATGTCGCGAACCAGAGTGATCTCAAGCGGTTCGGGTTCTCCTTCCCGCATGATGCCCAGCACGATCGAGGTGCCGATTTCACCGCGCATCAATTCCACGGCTTCGTCGATCTGCATTTCCACCAGAGGTCTGCCGTCAATCTCGACGATCAGGTCGCCCGGCATGACGCCGGCGCGTTGTGCGGGAGAATCGTCAATCGGGGTGATGACCTTGATGAAGCCGTTCTCTTCGCCCACTTCGATGCCTAGGCCGCCGAACTCACCGGTCGTGGTTTCCTGCAGCGAATCGTAATCTTCCGATGTGAGGTAGGCTGAATGCGGGTCCAGGCCCGACAACATGCCCTTGATGGCGTATTCCAGCAGTGTCTTGTCATCAATGGGTTCGACGTAGGCGTTGCGGATATTGTCCAGAGCCTCGGCGAAGATGCGCACTTCCTCCAGCGGCAGAGGCAGGGGTTGTGCCGCAGGCGCCACGGGCTGCGCGACGACGGCGCTGCTGAGTGATCCTGCCAGTATCAGTGCGATGGCGCGCGAAAGCCTGGCACGCGCCGGTCTTGCCGCGGATCGGGTGGCGATAGGTGTACCGAATCGAATGTGCATGGGCTCTCCGTCTTCTCTGTCGCTGGCAGCGCTGATTGTCATTGCTCTGGACGCGTAGCGCCGAGCATAGCACGCCGATCTCGCAGCCCTACAGGGGCGGCGCTAATTTCAGGGTTGCCACCAGGTGGCAGGGTCTTCGGCTTGACCATTGTGGCGGATCTCGAAGTAGATGCCAGATGCATCCATGCCGCCATTGCTTCCCGCAGTGGCCAGCGCTTCTCCCCGATTGACCCAGTCGCCATTGCGTTTGATCAGGCTGCCGTTGTTGGCATACAGACTCATATAGCCCTCCCCGTGGTCCACTACCACCAGCAGGCCCGAGCCCCTGAGCCAGTCCGAGAAGACCACCCGGCCTGGATGTACAGCGCGCACCGGTGAGCCTTCCGCCGCGCTGAGCACGATGCCCTGGCGATGCAGGTTGCCGTCGCTGTAAGAGGCGCCGAAGCGGTTCATCGCATCGCCTTCTACGGGGCGGGGCAGCTGGCCCCGTGCCTGGGCAAAGGGTGTCAGCTGTTCCGGGGCAGGGATGTTGATGATGGCATCCTGAATCTGCTGCACCAGGTCTTCAAGGCGCTGGCGGTCGGCGGTGAGTTGCTCCAGCGCTCCGCTGCGGGTGGCGATCTCGGCTTCCAGCGCGTCCAGCAGGGCCTGCCGGTGTTCCGTTTCACTGTTCAGCGTCTGTTGCTGGGTTGCCAGTGTCTGCCTGATGTCTTCCAGCTGCCGGCTCGTGGATTCGAGCGCGGCCGCGGTGGTGTCGAGCTCTGCGAGGGTATCCCGGTAAGCGTTGATGCTGGCAATGCGTGCCTGATTGAAGTCGGCGTAATAGCGCAACATGCGGGCGCCAAGAGAGGCATCTTCCTGGGTGAGCAGCAGTTTCAGGTAGCTTTCCCGGCCGCTGCTGTAGGAGGCCCGCAGCGCACGAATGATCAAATCTTCCTGACCGGCAAGCGTTTCCAGCAGCGCTGCCTGACGGGTGTCGAGCGACTCGAGTTGCAGACCAAGCGTGGCAAGTTCCGCTTCATTATCCGAGATGGCCGAGAGATTTGCCGTGATGGCGGAGCCGGCTTCGCGCAGCGCGCTCTCCAGGTCGGAACGATTGTTGGTGGCGGAATTCAGCCACTCTTCGATCTGACTGATAGCTGAATCGAGCTGCTGCAGCTGCTCTTCAGGCAGGGGATCTTCCGCCGCCACGGCCAGGCTGCCCGCGAACAGGATGGACAGCAGCAGCGGCCAGGAGCGCAGCCCGTTCAGGCAGACTTCTGCACGAGACATTGGCCAGTCATCTCTGCCGGGATCGGCAGCTCCATGAGGGCGAGCATGGTGGGGGCAATGTCACACAGGCTCCCGGGTTGTCGGAATGTCCAGCCACGCTTGCCGACGTAGACCAGCGGAACCGGTCCGCTGGTGTGGGAAGTCAGGGGTTGCCCGGACTCGTCGTCCACCATCTGTTCGACATTGCCGTGGTCGGCAGTAATCAGACACTGTGCGCCACTGGCTTCGATCGCGGCCACGATGCGGCCGAGGCAGACATCCAGTGCTTCCACGGCCTTGACGGCCGCGTCGAAGTTGCCGGTATGTCCGACCATGTCGCCGTTGGCGTAGTTGCAGACGATGGCGTCATAGCTGCCCGATGCGATGGCCTCCACAAGGCGGTCCGTGACTTCGAAGGCGCTCATTTCCGGCTTCAGGTCGTAAGTCGCCACCTGAGGAGACGGGATCAGGATGCGAGTCTCCCCCGCGAACGGCTCTTCGCGGCCACCACTGAAGAAGAATGTCACGTGCGCGTACTTCTCGGTTTCAGCGATGCGCAGCTGAGTCTTGTGCAATGCGCCCAGGTACTCCCCAAGCACGTTGTTCATGGTCTGTGGTGGGTAGGCGCACATGACGCCGATGTCCGACGCGTATTCAGTCAGGGTCACGAAGTCGCCCAGCGCGGGGCGCTGTTCGCGGACAAAACCGGTAAAGGCGGGGTCCTGGAGCGCGCGAGTGAGCTGGCGGGCGCGGTCAGAGCGAAAATTCATGTAGATCAGGGTGTCGCCATCGGCAATGTGGATAGCAGTCTCGCCGGGAGCAGCCACTACGGTCGCCTTCACGAACTCGTCGTCTTCGCCGCGGGCATAGGCTGCCGCCAGCGCTTCCTCCACAGACGCACTGCGAAACTCGGCCTTGCCAGCGGTCAGCAGATCATAGGCAGTTTGCACGCGGTCCCAGCGGTTGTCGCGATCCATGGCGAAGTAACGACCGACGATCGACACTATGCGCCCGCAACCTGACTCGCGCAGTTGTGCTTCGGTGCGCTGCAGCGATACCAGGGCGCTGCGGGGAGGCGTGTCGCGCCCGTCCAGAAAGGCATGCAGATAGATGCGTTCGGCCCCGCGCTGACTGGCCAGGTCAATCATGGCCAGAATCTGGTCCTCATGGCTATGAATGCCCCCTGGGGAGAGCAGTCCCATGATGTGCACGGCCTTGTCATTGAGTATGGCCTTGTCGACGGCGTCCACGAGCGGCTCGTTCAGGTAGAAGGTCCCGTCTTCGATCGCCTTGTCGATGCGAGTCAGATTCTGGTAGACCACCCGGCCTGCGCCCAGATTCATGTGGCCCACTTCGGAGTTGCCCATCTGTCCCTTGGGCAGACCAACCGCCACTCCGGACGTTGTGATCAGTGTGTGCGCACAGCGTGACCAGAGTGAATCCCATACCGGCGTGTGGGCAGCGCTGATGGCATTGTGCTCGACCTCTTCGCGGTGACCCCAGCCGTCGAGGATCAGCAGCAGGGTTGTGTTTTTGGCAGTGGCAGGTGCGCAAGAGCTCATGACAGGGAATATTCCGACAGGGATGGTAAGAAGTGCCGGGTATTATCCCGGAAAGCGCCAGTCAAGGCGAGTCCGGGGCTGTGCATCGTGTGACGCGATTCGGGTTCACACGTTCTAATGACATGAATTGGTGTGTATACTGCCCACCTTTTTTGCGCGGTCTGCGCTTCGTCAGCAGGCTGTTGCATTCCTCCGCCGTCGCCCAGGGGCGCGGCAACGAGCACTGGGTCTTATGGCGCAATTCATTGAATTTATTGGTAACCACTGGATACTCTCGACGCTTTGGGTGGGCCTGGTGGCGGCGCTGGCCCTGCATCGGAACAAAACTTCCGGCGAGTCTGTAAGTGCCCAGCAGGCGGTCATGCTGATCAACCGCTCCAACGCCATCGTTCTGGATATTCGCGACAAAAAGGATTTCGACTCCGGTCACGTTGTCGATGCCGTCCACATTCCCATGACCAAACTCAGCGCCCGCGTCACTGAGCTGGACAAGCACAAGGCTGACCCGGTGATCGTCGCGTGCCGGCTGGGGTCGCAATCCATCGATGCAGTCAAGGTGCTCAAGAGCGCCGGATTCACGCAGGTGCTGCGCTTGAGTGGCGGCATGACCGAGTGGCGGGCTCAGGGCCTGCCGCTGGTGCAGTAGCAAAAGATTCCTTCAGGGGAAGCAGGGCACGACATTTTCACTAACTCACGAGCGATGCAGGAACAGACATGGCAGACAACAACACAGATCAGAATTCTCAGACAGCGCCAGTGGCCGGGGCAGCCAACGGGCAGGAAGCAGCCAATCCAGGCCCGGCTTTCGCCCTGCAGCGCATCTATCTGAAGGACGCTTCGTTTGAATCTCCCCGCAGTCCGGTGGTCTTTCAGGGCCAATGGGCACCGAAGGTCTCTTTCAATCTGGGAACCAAGAGTACCCGCGTCGCCGACGGCGTCTTTGAAGTGGTCCTGACGGTCACCGTGGAGGCCAAAGTGGAAGAAGCCGCGGCGTTCCTGGCGGAAGTACACCAGGCGGGTGTGTTTACCTGTGTTGGCCTTGTTGACGGCGATCTGGAACACGTGCTGGCGGCGGTCTGCCCGAACATTCTGTTCCCCTATGCCCGCGAAGCTGTGGACTCCCTGATCGTCAAGGGCAGCTTCCCGCCGATCAACCTGGCACCGGTGAATTTCGACGCTCTGTACGTGCAAACCAAACAGCGTCAGGCTGCTGACGCCGCTGCCACGGCCGCACAGCCCGCCGCCCACTGACGTCATCCACAGGGTCGCGCTTGCCCGGCCCTGTGGCTCTTCAGTCTCCGAATACGAAGCCCTGCTGACGCAGGGCTTCGTACACCACTACTGCCACCGTATTGGACAGGTTCAGGC
>CAISYX010000191.1 GCA_903889815.1 uncultured Gammaproteobacteria bacterium | reverse complement strand
GGTCGCAGATCTCCGTGATCTCAAGATTAGGATCGACTTCCGTCTTGATTCTGATCAGATCGCCCTCCCGTTCCAGAAGGGCGATGAACTCACGAAGGTCTTTGCATGGCATTGGCGTGATCCTGAGAGGTATTTCTATCTGTAGGAGCTTGCCCTGCAAGCGAACTGCCAGGGGCAATTCATCATCGCGAGCAAGGCTCGCTCCCACATGGTATTACTTGCGCTTCATGGAGTTGAAGAACTCGTCGTTGGTCTTTGTGTCCTTCAGCTTGTCAAGAATGAACTCGGTGGCCTGCACGTCTTCCATCGAGCTCAGAATCTTGCGCAGAATCCACATGCGTTGCAGTTCTTCCTCGGTGGTCAACAGCTCTTCGCGGCGTGTGCCGGAGCGACGCACGTTGATGGCCGGGTACACGCGTTTCTCGGCGATCTTGCGGTCAAGGTGCAACTCCATGTTGCCGGTGCCCTTGAATTCTTCGTAGATCACTTCGTCCATCTTGGAGCCGGTTTCCACCAGCGCGGTGGCGATAATCGTCAGACTGCCGCCTTCTTCAAGGTTGCGTGCGGCACCGAAGAAGCGCTTCGGACGTTCAAGCGCATGCGCATCCACACCACCCGTCAGCACCTTGCCCGACGATGGCACGATGGTGTTGTAGGCACGGGCCAGACGCGTGATCGAGTCGAGCAGAATCACCACGTCTTCCTTGTGTTCGACCAGACGCTTTGCCTTCTCGATGACCATCTCGGCCACCTGCACGTGACGTGCGGGTGGTTCGTCAAATGTACTGGCTACGACTTCACCGCGCACGGAACGCTGCATCTCGGTCACTTCTTCCGGACGCTCGTCGATGAGCAGCACGATCAGGCGGCATTCAGGATTGTTCTTGGCGATGGACTGGGCGATGTTCTGCAAAATGAAGGTCTTGCCTGCCTTGGGCGGCGATACGATCAGACCACGCTGGCCTTTGCCGATGGGCGCCGTGAGGTCGATGGTGCGCGCGCTCAGATCCTCGGTGCTGCCATTGCCGATCTGCAGACGCAGACGTTCGGTCGGGAACAGGGGGGTCAGGTTTTCGAAGAGAATCTTGTTCTTGGAGTTTTCAGGTTTGGAGAAGTTGACTTCGGATATCTTCAGCAGGGCGAAGTAGCGTTCGCCGTCTTTCGGGGGTCTGATCTTGCCTTCAATCGTATCCCCTGTGCGCAAATTGAAGCGACGAATCTGACTGGGCGAAACATAGATATCATCCGGGCCTGCAAGGTAAGACGAGTCGGCAGAGCGCAGAAAACCGAAACCGTCCTGCAGAATTTCCAGCACGCCATCGCCCGAAATGTCTTCGCCGTTCTTGGCGTGCTTCTTGAGGATGGCGAAAATGATGTCTTGTTTGCGGGTTCTGGAGAGGTTTTCGAGACCCATTTCCTGGGACATGGCAAGCAGGTCCGCGATGGGTTGTTTCTTCAGGTCAGTTAGATTCATGATGATTTGTTACGCAGGTTTGTGGGGTAAGGACAAGCTTAGTCCCGAAACAGGGCACGACGCTGATGGTCAGCCTGCATGGGTCTGACATGCTTGTGTTGGTTGTGAACAGAATGGTTTTCTGATGTTAAGTAGCAAATAGTGAGTTTCGGGTTTCTGGTTAAAGCGTTGTTTGGAGCGGTGTAGATAAGAGACAAGGTCGTCAGCCGGACGAGACGATGGACGCAATATAGAACGGCTGAAAGGTGCTGTCCAGAACAATTTTGTCTTTATTTGTGACCGGAAATCAGGCCTCGGGACGCCTTCCAGACATGGTATGGAAGGCTGTTCGAGGCGCTGTTCGGAAGAGGCAATCCCGCACGCAAGCGGGGCCGCAAGGACGGGTCAAATGACGCTGTCAACAAATGCGGCGAGCTGCGAACGCGACAATGCGCCCACTTTGGTACCGGCGACCTCGCCATTCTTGAAAATGATCAGAGTGGGGATACCGCGCACGCCGTACTTGGGGGCGGTTGCCATATTTGAATCAATATTCAGCTTGGCGATGGTCAGTCGACCTGCGTATTCCTCGGCGATGTCTTCCAGTACCGGAGCGATCATCTTGCAGGGGCCGCACCATTCCGCCCAGAAATCTACCATCACCGGGACGGTGGCCTGCAGTACATCCTGTTCAAAACTGGCATCAGTCACTTGAACGATATGGTCGCTCATAAATTCATTCCTTCAATGGTAGGGGAGGCGTGCTGGCCGCTTGAAACGCGTCGACCTTCACGGAGGTTGCTTATGATAAGGCCTAAAGTGCCGGTTTCAAGTGAGAAATTCGCGGCACGTGGAATAGTCTTCATTGCTTCAGCAGCGTGGCCACCTTTTTCGCGAAGTAGGTCAGGATGGCATCCGCGCCAGCACGCTTGATGGAAACCAGTGACTCCATCGCCACGGCAGATTCGTCCAGCCAGCCATTACGGGCTGCCGCCATGTGCATCGCGTATTCGCCACTGACCTGATACACGAAGGTGGGTGCACCAAATTCGTCCTTCACGCGCCGCACGATGTCCAGATAGGGCATGCCAGGTTTGACCATGATCATGTCGGCCCCTTCGGCCAGATCCATTGCCACTTCATGCAGGGCTTCATCACTGTTGCCGACGTCCATCTGATAGGTGTGCTTGTTGCCTTTGCCGAGATTGGCACTGGAGCCTACCGCATCGCGGAACGGGCCATAGTAGCTGGACGCATACTTTGCCGAGTACGCGAGAATGCGCGTGTGTATGTGTCCTGCGGCTTCAAGGGCATCGCGGATGGCGCCAATTCGCCCGTCCATCATGTCTGAAGGCGCGACGATGTCGGCGCCGGCAGCGGCGTGTGACAGCGATTGCCTGATCAAGGCGTCCACTGTGACATCATTCAGGACATAGCCGTCTTCATCAATGATGCCGTCCTGACCATGGGTAGTATAAGGATCAAGGGCCACATCGGTGATGATGCCGAGCTGCGGAAATTGCGCCTTGAGCGTACGCACGGCACGTTGCACCAGACCGTCAGGATTCCAGGCCTCGCGACCATCCAGTGACTTGGTGTCCGCATGGGGAGACGGAAACAGCGCAATGGCCGGAATGCCCAGCGCGACAATCTCTGAGACTTCCCGGAGCATTTCATCGATGCTGAAACGGAATATGTCGGGCATTGAAGGAATCGGCTGGCGTTGCTGCATCCCTTCGACGATGAACATCGGGAATATCAGATCATCGGTGGTCAGCCGCGTTTCGCGCATCAGGCGCCGGCTGAACTCGTCGCGGCGCATGCGGCGCAGGCGGGTCGAAGGAAATTGACGGGACGTCTTCCCGTCAGGCTTTGTGGTATCGTTCGGCACGTTGCGTTTCTCTGGCTGTAACAAGAAGCTGGCCTTATAGCATATCAATCCCCGAATGCAGAAATAAACTGACGCCTTTGTCTCGCCGCGCGCGTATCCAGCGTCTGCTGTGTCAACAATCCCGATACGAGAGCTCCATGAAAATTTTAAAACTGCTGGTTGTGTTGGCACTTGTCGGATTGATCGCGACCTTTTATGTCTTCGAGCTAGGGCGCTACATGACGCTCGACTTTGTGCAATCGCAGCTGCAGGTCATGCAGGACTACAGTCGGGACAATTTCTTCACGGTAGCAGCCATCTACTTTCTTGTGTATGTCACCGCGACCGCTCTTTCCATTCCCGGGTCAGTGATCATTACCCTGGTCGGCGGTGCTGTTTTCGGGCTGTGGTGGGGCACGCTGCTGGTGTCGTTTGCCAGTACCATCGGCGCCACCCTGGCATTCCTGACCTCGCGGCTGCTGTTGCGCGACTGGGTGCAGTCGCGCTTTGGCAACTCCCTCAAGGCCATGAATGCCGGCATCGAAAAGGACGGCAACTTCTATCTGTTCAGCCTGCGCATCGTGCCGGTGTTTCCCTTCTTTCTGGTGAATCTGCTCATGGGGCTCACGCCTATCCGCATCATTCCCTACTTCGTTGTCAGTCAGGTCGGGATGCTGATGGCAACGCTGATCTACGTGAATGCAGGCTCTGAACTCGCGCAGATCGAATCACTTTCCGGTCTGGTCAGTGTCAACATTCTCCTGTCGCTGGCTCTGTTGGGCATTCTGCCGTGGCTCGCGCGAGGCTTGCTCGCCCTGTTGCGCCCTGCCCGTACGCCAAGGCATTTCCCCAGGCCGCGGCGTTTTGACGCCAATGTCGTGGTCATCGGTGCCGGGTCTGCGGGCCTGGTCTCGTCCATTATCGCGGCGGGCGCCAAGGCGAAAGTGGTGTTGATAGAGCGACACAGGATGGGGGGCGACTGTCTGAACACGGGCTGTGTGCCCAGCAAGGCGCTGATTCGCAGTGCGCGCATTGCCGACTATCTGAAGCGGGCATCCGAGTTCGGCATTGATGGCGCCACGGGCAAGGTCAACTTTCGGAAGATCATGGAGCGCGTGCAGAGCGTCATTGCCCGCATCGAGCCCCACGATTCCGTCGAGCGCTTCACCTCCCTGGGTGTCGAGTGCGTCAGCGGTGAGGCCTTCATCACTTCCCCCTGGAGCGTCCAGGTGGGCGAGCGCAGCATCACCACCCGTGCCATCGTGGTGGCAACGGGAGCACGCCCGTTCGTGCCTCCCATTCCCGGTCTTGAGCAGATTGCCTACCTGACCTCGGACACGCTCTGGGAACTGCGGGACCTGCCACAGCGCCTGCTGGTGCTCGGGGGTGGCCCGATCGGCTGCGAGCTGGCGCAGAGCTTCGGCCGCCTGGGTGCGCAGGTGACACTGGTCGATCAGGCGCCGCGCATCATGCCCCGTGAAGACGAAGACGTGTCAGCCTGCGTCCTGGCGCGTTTTGAGGAGGCAGGCATTCGCGTGCTGACCGGCTGCAGAGCCAAGGGGTTCTTGAAGGAAGGCGAGGGCGGTGTGCTGACTGCAGAGTCCGCAGACGGCGAGGTGCAGATCGGTTTTGACAAGGTATTGATCGCCATTGGCCGCAAGGCCAATGTCGAAGGCTTTGGGCTGGAAGATCTGGAAATGCCTTTGACCGAGCGGGGACTGCTCAAGGTGAATGCGCAGCTGCAGACTCTTTACCCCAGCATCTATGCCTGTGGCGATGTGGCCGGCCCGTATCAGTTTACTCATATGGCCTCGTTCCAGGCTTGGTACGCCACCCTCAATGCCCTGCTGGGAAGGCTCAAGAAGTTCAGTGTCAATTATCGCGTCGTGCCCTGGGCCACCTTTACTGACCCGGAAGTGGCTCGTGTCGGCCTGAGTGAACAGGAGGCGAAAGAGCAGGGGATCGCTTACGAGCTGACGCGCTACGAAATTGACGATCTGGACCGTGCCATCGCCGACAGTGAGGCCCACGGCTTCATCAAGGTGCTGACGGTGCCGGGCTCGGACCGCATTCTAGGTGCCACGATCGTGGGGTATCACGCGGGAGAACTGATTACGGAATTCGTGCTCGCCATGACCCATGGCTTGGGCCTGAAGAAGATCGGCGCCACCACGCACATCTACCCGACGCTCTCGGAATCCAATCGGTTCGCCGCCAATGCCTGGCGCAACGCGCGGATTCCGACGCATCTGCTGCCCTGGGCCGAGCGTTTCTTCCGTTGGCGCCGGGGCTAGCGGGCACTCAGCCTTTGCGCAGGGCCTGATAAAGGCACAGTGCGAACAGACCGATGAAGCCGCCCATGGCCAGTTCGGCAATCGAGAAGATGCCCAGGAATCGCCACGTGACTTCTGCGCAGTTGCCGTCGCCCTTGAGCAGGAACGACAACATGTCCATCAGTGGGAAATTGTCCATGATGTAGCTAAGCCCCGGGCCGCAGGCAGGTACCTGGTCTTCGGGAAGGTGCTGCAGCCAGATCTGGCGACCGGCGAAATAGCCCCCTGCAATGCACATGCTGGCGGCTGCGAGCGCGTAGTTGCGGCGTCCGGCCTCGCCGGTCTTGTGCAGCGCCGAGGCCAGGCAGATGAAACCCACAAGAATCACGAACACCCGCTGGGTGATGCACAGGCCGCAGGGCTGCAGCAGCATCACGTGCTCCATGTAGAGCGCCACGCCGATGATGGACGTGCAGGCCAGGAAGATCATGAAATTGAGATTCCGGGAGCCCGGAATTCTGTCCAACAAGGATTGTGCCATCGTAAATCTCACTGCCTGCTTGAGGCTCTCTGGGTTGACAGTGCTCTGTGCGAGCGACTGTGTTGAATTGTACTCAAAACTCTTCGGCGGCGTCCGCCATGGCCTGCAGCATAGGTATTCAGGCAATCGTCGCTCTTGCCGATATATGGCATACTGCTCGCGCTCGTCGAAAATGACAGTCACGCTTCACAGACATTCACGCAAAGGGTCAACGCCATGCCAACGTTCACTGCCTCTCTTGCCAGTTCTGCGGCTCGCCTGCTGGCGGCCGGCTTTCTGCTGTTCGGCTTGTCAGCTCCTGGGTGGACAGCCTCAACCTCGGCGCCCGAGTCCACCAGCGAGTTTCCCTATGTGGAGCTCAGTCCCAGCTTCGTCACCAATTATGACGGCGGTGGCCGGCTGCGTTACCTGAAGGTCGACGTTTCTGTCCGCACCGCGCGCCCGGGCGACGAAGTGCTGCGTCACCACATGTCCTATGTACGCAGCCGTCTCGTGGAACTGTTCTCCGGTCAGCTGGAAGAGAATCTGACGTCCACGGAAGGCAAGGAAAAGCTGCGTCAGGACGCCCTGACGCTGATTCGCGAAGCCATCGACCTGGTGGAAGGCGAAGGCTCCGAGAACATACTGGACTTGTATTTCACGTCTTACGTGATTCAGCAGTAAGGGTCCACTGCCGCACATAGTCCTCAAAACCCACTGTATCTTCCGACTCAATCGCCGCCTGCCTCTCCAGAGACAGGCGCGAGGCCTCCTGCATTTCCTGCAGACGCCTTTCCGGCAGCGTCTTGCCTGTGAAACGGGCGTGTGTCGCCGCTGACAGCCCCATGGTATAGGCACAAAAGGGCAGCCGTGCTTCCTGCATTTCCCGCAGAATCCGGGCTGAGGGCGTCAGGTCCGGATTGGTCAGCTTCGCCAGTTGTGCCGCTTTGGCAAGACTGTAATCCTGGGTCTTGTGGATGTTGTCCAGCAGCACAGCGGCATGCCCCACGTCCTGCAGCAGCTCGTCTGCCCACTCAGCAAAGGCCACTTCCTGGCCGTTCCGCGACAATGTCAGGCCCGGCTCACGACCGCGGTTCACGACTCTGGAAAGATTCTCCTCAATTTCGTTGTAGCTGACCCGGGTGCAGGCCGGGCTGTCCGACAGCAGGCAGTGCAGCAGAAAGGCATCGAGGAAACGGATCTGCTCAGCATCAATGCCCACTGGCAGAAAGGGATTGAGGTCCAGTACCCGGACTTCGATGTACTGAATGCCTTGGTTGCGCAACAGCGTCAGCGGCCGGTCGCTGGAATCGCCGACACGTTTGGGCCGGATGGTGCCGTAGAACTCGTTCTCCAGTTGCAACAGATTGGTGTTGATCTGCTGCAGGTGGCCGTCTTTCCTGGCGCCGATCTCCACATAGGGGGCGTAGGGAGTGGTGAGCGCTTTCTGCAGGCTGTCCAGATAGGAGCCCAGCTCGTTGTAGCACACGAACAGGGATTTCTGGGCCTCGCTCTTGTAGCCCAGATTGCCCATGCGCAGGGCAGTAGCCCAGGGTTTGTACCAGGTGCTCTCGTCAAATGCTTCCAGGTCGTGGAGCCGGCCCTGTGTGAAGCAGCGCGACACGGCGGGCGAGGCGCCGAACAGGTAGGGAAGCAGCCAGCTGTAGCGATGGAAGTTGCGGATCAGATGCAGGTACTGCCGCGTCTGGAATTCCTGCAGTGGCTCGCTGGCGCCCTTGAGCGCGCGGTACTCTGGCCAGAAACACTCGGGCATGGAGAAGTTGTAGTGGATGCCTGCAATGGTCTGCATCACGCGGCCATAGCGCAGGCCCAGACCCTCGCGGTACAGCGTCTTCAGTTTCCCGATATTGGAGCTGCCGTAGCGCGCCAGTGGAATCTGTTCGTCGCTCTCGATCAGGCAGGGCATGCTGGATACCCACAGGCGCTCGCCTTCGGGAAGGTTCGCGCAGGTATAGGCGTGCAGTTCGTGCAGCTGTTGCAGGCAATCTTCGATGGAGTCGCTGACCGGGGTGATCAGTTCCAGGAGCGCCTCGGAATAGTCGGTGGTGATGCTGGCATGTGTCAGGGCGGAGCCCAGCGCGCGCGGGTGGTCTGTCTGGGCCAGCGTGCCGCGGGAGGTGACCCGCAGACTTTCCTTTTCGATGCCCCGGCGGATCTGGCCCCATTCCGGCTTGAACTGCGTCAGGCCGAAGTGCTGCAAACTGTCTTTCAATGCGCTTGTCATGCTGCGGCCTCTGCGCCATGGCCCTGCGGGCCGGCCGCGACGATCGCTTCGGGCACCTTGAATTTGATGAAATTGCGCTGGAACTGGTCGATCAGCTCGGCCGCCTTTCTGTCGTACTGCAGGGGATCGGTCCATGTAGTGCGTGGGTTGAGTACTGCACTGGAAACCCCCGGCACCGCACGCGGAATGTGCAGATTGATGCCAGGCAGGTGTTCGGTTGGCACTGACTTCAATGCGCCGCTTTGCACTGCAACAATTACCGCACGAGTGTCGGGGATGCTGAAGCGGCGGCCAACGCCGTGGGGGCCCCCAGTCCATCCTGTGTTCACCAGGTACACCTGACTGCCCGACGCTTCGATGCGCTTCATCAGCAGTTCGGCATAAACGCCTGCCGGACGCGGAAAAAAGGGGGCACCGAAACACGTGGAAAATGTGGCCTTGATGCCTTCGCCGGCCCCCATTTCCGTGGAGCCCACCAACGCCGTATAGCCGCTAAGAAAGTGATAGGCCGCAGCCTCCTTCGACAGAATGGCAACAGGGGGCAACACGCCATTCAGATCGCAGGTCAGGAAAATGATGGACGAGGGCTCTGCCGCACGGTTGTCCGGCATGCGCACAGGAATGTGTGACAACGGATAGCACGCCCGGGTGTTCTGCGTCAGGCTGACATCGGCATAGTCTGCGGTGCGGGTTTGCTCGTCAATCACCACGTTCTCCAGCACGGCCCCGAAACGAATGGCGTCCCAGATCACTGGCTCGTTCTTCTGGCTCAGGTCCACGCACTTTGCATAACACCCTCCTTCCAGATTGAACACGGTGCCTTCGCCCCAGCCGTGCTCGTCGTCGCCAATCAGGAAGCGGCTTGCATCAGCAGAGAGCGTGGTCTTGCCCGTGCCGGAAAGGCCGAAAAACAGGCACACATCCCCTCCTGCGCCCACGTTGGCGGAGCAGTGCATGGGCAGGACGTCCTTGTCGGGCAGCAGGAAGTTCTGCACAGCGAACATGGACTTCTTCATTTCGCCCGCATAGCGCATGCCTGCCAGCAGGACTCGGCGCCTGGCGAAGTCGAGGATGAGCGTGCTTTCGGAGTGTGTGCCATCGCGCTGCGGATCGCAGACGAAGCCCGGCGCACTGAGCACTTGCCACACGGGTTTCTGCAGCGGGTTGTAGTCATCCGGGTGTATGAACAGAGCGCTGGCAAACAGGCTGTGCCATGCCAGCTCGGCACTGACCTGCACAGGCTGATAGTGTTCGGGGTGCGCTCCCACATGCAGGTCGGACATGAAGACATCCTTGTCTGCCAGATAGACGCTGACTCTGTCCCACAGGGCACTGGCCCGCGAGGGATCGAAGGCTTGGTTCACGGCGCCCCAGTCGATGAGATGCTGAGTGCTCGACTCCTTGACGATGAAGCTGTCGCGTGGGCTGCGTCCGGTGCGCTTGCCTGTCTCCACCACCAAGGCCCCGGTATTGGCAAGCCGGCCTTCTGAGCGCTGCAGGGCGATCTCGACAAGCTGACTGCTGCTCAGATTCTGATACAGGCGGCGGCCATTGCCGGAGCGGATATCCGTTCTGCTACTCGGCATTCGTTAGGTCTCCTGACTCTTCAAGTTCTTGTTCCTGGCGTCGAGTGCCGGCTTTCGCGATCGGGGCGGATTCACACAGAGCGGGCGCGCCCGGATTATGCCAAATATTCTCCTGCCCAGCGAACGGCCGGCTAGTGCGGTGCACGCTCACTCGGATCGCTGCCGCAGTGCCTGTCGCAGGCGACGGTCTTTCTTGTCCGGCTTGGTCATGGGTTGTTCCAGCAGGGCGTGCAGGCGACGCTGCTCACCCACCTGCTGGCGCCTCGCCACGCTTTCTTCGGTTTCTCTGTACAGCAGCGCCGCTTCCGGGGCGCCGCGGCGCTGTTCGGACAGGCCCGTGACCAACAGGATGCGCTCATCCCAGCCCACGCGAACCGTCAGCAGCATGCCCACACTCATCTCGCGGCCCGGTTTAAGACGCTGACCCTCCGCATGCACCTTGCCACTCTCGACGGCTTGCTTCGCGATGCCTCGAGTCTTGAACAGGCGGGCTGCCCACAGCCATTTGTCGAGGCGGACCCCGTCAGCGTCTTTTTCTTTCGCGTCGCTCATCGTGGCTCCAGGCCCGTCATGATGTCGGTGAAATGACTGATCTGTCGGAACTCCGGTGACGGGGCCAGAGCGGGGCGCTGACTGTCCGGTTGCTGCACTCCCAGCAGGTGTCCGATGCCTTCCCTTTGAGCACAGCGGAGCACGGGCAGGCTGTCGTCGATCAACAGCGTGCGGGCGGGATCGAACGGGTGGCGCTCGCGCAGGGCATGCCAGAAGCCGTCGTTCTCCTTGGCCCTGAGCAGTGAGTGCGAGCTCACCGTCTGGTGAAAGTGACGGTCGATCGCTGTCGTCTGCATTTTCAGCGCAAGGCTCTGGGGATGGGCATTGGTGACCAGCATCAGCTCCCTGCCGCTGGCACGCAATTGCTCCAGAAAATCGACGGCATGCGGGCGGATGGCGATCTTGTGCCGAATGTCTTCCTTCAGCCGGGGAATATCCAGTGCAAGGCTGTCCGACCAGAAATCGAGACAGTACCAGTCCAGCGTGCCCTTCACTTTTTCATAGCGGGCACGCAGCATCACTGACGCTTCTGCTGCGCTGAGTCCGTGCATTTCGCCGTAACGCGCCGGGACGAATTCTTCCCAGAAGTAGTTGTCGAAGTGCAGGTCGAGGACGGTGCCGTCCATGTCCAGCAGCACCGTGTCGATATCCTTCCAGTCCAGCATGGGTCTCTCAGTCTCGTGTCAGTACGCGTCCAGCCCCTCGGTGAATTCGATGTAGACACCGGTGGGGTCTGTAATGAAGGCGATCTTCAGGCCGATGGCCGGCACGTCGCGATAGGCGACATCGAAGGCGATGCCTTTTTCTTCCAGCAGCTTGCAGAAGGCTTCCAGATTCTCCACTTCGAACCCGATGTGGTCGATGGAGCGGCCCTTGGTGGCCAGCCGCTCTTCGTCGGAACTGGCAAAGCTGAGGTTCATGCCCGGCACATTGGTCGTGGTAGGGATCGAACCGCGCGAACGCACTTCCAGTCCCAGCAGCTCGGTGTACCAGCTCAGCAATTCCTCGTGTTTCGGGGTGTAGAAGTGGATGTGGTAGGGCACAACTTCAAGGGGCAGGGCCTGATCTTCCTGGAGTTCCACATAGACATCGTCCGGCATCATCACATAGGCGTTGGGCTGGCCTTCGGCGCCGATGAATTCGCGACCTACCCACAGACCGTCTGCCCGCCATTTTTCCAGGAAGCTGGCCAGGTTGCGTACCTTGAAGCCGAAGTGGTCCATCACGGTGCCCTGCGATCCTCCGGTGGGTTCGCGGCCGCTCAGAAGGATGGCCATGTTGGGCATGCGGATAGCGGTCAGTGTGCCTTTCTGGACGACAGTACCGCCGAAATGTTTCACCCAGAGGGACTTGTGCAGCTCCATGTCTGTGACATTCAGGTGCACGTGGCCGTAGGTCAGGCCTGCCTCGTTGGGCACGGCAAGCTGGGCATTTGCGTTGCCGGCGCAAAGCGCGAGCACAAACAGAAGGGCGAGAGAGCGCATGGTGAGAGTCCTTGTTGTTGTTATGACTGGAGCATTGGGCAGGCATGCTAGCATCGCTTTCATTGAATAGTCGAACGTCGTGAGGCAGCGGCGTATTGGGCAAGGGACACACGAAATGCATGGCATCAGAAGCACGCTGGAGGCGGTGGCCGCCATCGCCGAGCGCGCAGGCGAAGAGATTCTCGAGGTATACGGACGCACGGATGCGCCTAAGGTGGAATACAAGGAGGATGACTCGCC
>CAISYX010000190.1 GCA_903889815.1 uncultured Gammaproteobacteria bacterium | reverse complement strand
GGTGATGCGGGCTACAGCAGCACGGTGACCCAGAAGTCGCGGCACTATTGAACAAGAGGGATGGGCGCGTGATTGCTGGAGCGCCTGCTGAGGGTGGGAGCTGCAGCTGAGTTTGGGAGCTGGAGCTGACTGTGGGAGCGGATGACGGCGCGCTCGGCGGCATTCTTCGCCGCCTTTTCGGTTTCCAGTTGCTGCCGAACCGCCGCCAGCGTGCCAGGGCTGCTGACGTTGTTGCCGAAAGGCCCGCCCACCAGATGCAGCCGTTCGTCCTTCAGGCCGATAAAGACGCCGCTGCTGTACTGACGGTAAATATAGCCCTCGAAATTGCCCAGCGTGCCGCCGCCGCTGAACAGCTCCGGATAAAGCTGGGGAGCCAGCGTGAACACCTGATGGGCATTCTCACTGATGACAAACTGGGCATGGCTGGCCAGCGGCAGACAGGAGCCTGCCAGCAAGGCATACAGGGTAACGGTGTGAAGCAGTCGACGCACGGTGCAGCTCCTTTCGCGATGCGATGCATGATCGGGGATGGAAGCCTGATCATACGAAGTTGGCGGGAATTTGTCGCCTCCAGGACGTGAAAGTGTGACTGGCTCGACAGGAGGCGGCAGAAGGCGGGGCCCGGTGCTGATGTGGGAACTGGCACTGCCTGTGGGAACTGGCCTTGCCTGTGGGAGCGAGCCCTGCTCGCGAACCCTTCGCTGGCTCAGCCCCAGGCCCCGGGCATCCGCCTTCCCGTTCAGCGGCATAAGAGACCCGCACCGAGTGAGCAAAGAGACCGCGGCTCTTTGCGATGCGAGGGCATCGGGGACCGATGCGGGTCAGCCGCAGAACGGGAGGGCGGGTGCCCGGGGCCGGCTCGGTTCACCCATTGTTCGCGGGCAAGGCCCGCTCCCACAAGGAAGCTCCAATCAGGAAGACAAATTACTCCAGGTAGCGGGCCCGCAGCGCCGCCACATCGGCCGCATCCACGCCCAGCTCCTGCTCGGCATAGGCCTCCACCGAACCCCAGGTGGTCTCGATCTCGTCCAGGGCATAGTGCAGATACGGCGTGCCATCGGGCATCAGCAGCGGCGCGGCGTGTTCTTCCTCGCGGCTGGAGTACTGCAGCATCATGGCTGCAAAGGCATTGGTGGACGCCGCTTCCGCCAGATTCACATCGCCCCGCTCCACTGCCGGACGCCGGTACTGCGTCGAGAGCAGATAGTCTTCCACGATGGTCTGTCGCTCAACGCCCAGCAGCGTCAGGATCACGGCGGATGCCACGCCCGTGCGGTCCTGTCCGGCAGAACAGTTCACCAGCACCGGCGCGTCTTCCGCCAGCAGTGTGTCGAACAGCATGGTCAGTTGCGGCTTGAGCATGGTGGGGAAGTTGCGGTAGGTCATGTCCATGCTGCGCACGATGTCCTGCAGCGCCGCAGGAGTCGCTGTCGCCGCGTCGCCCGCCAGGCCGAAGATACTGTAATCGACGGTCAGGTAATCGATCTCGGGGGACTGTGCTGCCCAGTGATTCGGGTACAGGTCCAGCTCTTCACTGGAACGCAGGTCGATGATTGCGGCGAACTCGAACTGATCCAGATATTCCATGTCTTCCGGCGTCAGGCTGGTTGGCGCGCCCGAGCGGAACAGCTTGCCGCGCACCACGCTCTTGCCATCCGCGCCTTCGTAGCCGCCCATGTCACGAAAGTTGGAACCGCCTTCCAGCGGCAGAAGACGTTCATAGGTGGCCAGCAGGGCTTCGTCGGCCTGCAACAGGCCCACGGGCAATAACAGGGTCGCAGCGCCCAAGAGGACACGGCCGGAGAGTCGAAGCGTAACGCGCACACAACGTTTGAGTGTATTCATGAAGAACCTCGAAGATATCAGGGGAAACAATTAAAAAAGGCGACCCGCCCCGTCCACGCGGGCAAAGTCGCCGTAAAGCTCATCAGAAACCTACGCGCACGCCCATCAGGTAGCTGCGGCCGTAACTTTCACGCTGGTTGACAGTGCCGTTGCCTGCAAACCGCAGGTCCACTTCGTCCGTCAGGTTGTTGCCGTTCAGGTACACCGCCACAGAGGCGCCCGCCAGCTCGTAGGGCAGTTCATAGGCAATGGACAGGTCCACGCGCTGCTGCTCGCCCCACACTTCGTCGGGGCTCTCGATGGGGGAGATCCACTCGTCGCGGTATTGGTAGTTCAGGCGCGCAGACAGCCCGAAGTTCTCGTAGAACACCGAAGCGTTGTAGATCGTGTCTGAGGTGCCGGGCAGCTGGTAAGTGTTGCCGCGGATGCCCTTGAACTTGCTGTCGAGCATGGTCAGGTTGGCGCTGAAACCCAGGCCTTCCGGCATGCTGCTGTAGACATCGTTAAGGTAGGCGATCACGTTCACTTCGATGCCGCTCAGCTGGCCATCCTTGCCATTGACATTGCCCGTGTACTGCCACAACTGACCCGCGCCGGCCGGGGTGTAGAGGCCACCGTCGATGACGCTGGAGTCCGCATAGATCACGTTGTCGATGGCACGGTGGAACACGCCGGCCGACAGGATGCTGGCCGGCGCGAAGTACCACTCGAGCGAGGTGTCGAAGCCCACGGTTTCTTCGGCTTCCAGTGTCGGGTTGCCGCCGCTGACCTTCTTGTTCACGAAGTCTACGGACGCGCCTGCGCGCCACTCGTTGTAAGTCGGACGGCTGATGCCGGTGGACCCGGAGATGCGCAGCTTCACCGTCTCTGACACATCGACGTTCACGTGTGCGCTGGGCAGCAGGTTGCTGAAGTCATCCGACACACTGATGGCGCGGCC
>CAISYX010000189.1 GCA_903889815.1 uncultured Gammaproteobacteria bacterium | reverse complement strand
TTCCTTGCGGCAAGCAAGTTCCCGAAAAATCGGGAAACCCGCGCGCCACTTGTGGCAGAGTTGCTGTCACACAGCGACGAACTGGATCCCAAGTATCAGTTCCTGCTGAGTGCGCCTGCGAAGGATCCCGAAGGCAACATGGCGATTGTCCGCTACAGCCGCAAAACGGCCGAACAGTACGTATTGTCTGAAGCAGAGGGCAAGCCGACGGGATGGAAGGCGTTCTATCGGTCTGGTCGGTGGGTCGTTGAAAAGTAAATCAGAAGCGCAGTAGGGTGCCGGGTTCCGGCATCCCGCTGCTGTCTAGAGTCCGCGGCGGATGACGCCCACGCTGACGCCTTCAATCGTGAACTGCTGTGACCTCAAGTCTACTTCGATTGGGGAAAAATCATCATTTTCCGCAATGAGTTGCAGTGAATACTTGTTGTTTCCTCTCAAAAGACGTTTCACAGTCACGTCCTCGTCTATCCGGGCTACGATAATGTCGCCGTCGCTAGCCTTCTCTGTCTTGTGCACTGCCAGCAGATCGCCATCATGGATGCCGATCTTGATCATGCTGTTGCCTCGTACAGTAAGCAGATAGTCGGCACGGGGCTTGAAAAAATCCGCTGGAATGTCGCAATAATCGTCGATGCTCTCGATCGCCAGTATCGGGCTGCCCGCAGCAACTTGCCCGACTATTGGCAAGCCTGTGTTCTGCAGCGCTGGCAAGCGAATTCCCCGCGATGTGCCTGGCACCATTTCAATCGCATGTTTGCGCTCGAGCGCGCGCAGATGCTCTTCTGCGGCGTTTGGCGATTTGAAGCCCATTTTGTGGGCAATCTCGGAGCGAGTTGGGGGGAAGCCTGTTTCCTGCTGGTATTCCCGGATGAAGGCAAGAATCTCTGCCTGGCGTGGCGTAAGGTTGATCATGGCGCTGTCACCTGTTCTGGTCAAATGTGCTGTAAGTATATACAGTCATCCTTGAATGACAAGGGCTTTGCCCGGTCTGGGCGAATTTGTGATAATCCCGCAGCCCGACATTCCGGGTTGTCCACTTCTGCCGCATGCGCAGTTCCGGCCGCGGAGGCCACAGCATCCAATGAATCACTCTTCCGAACTCATGGCGCCCGGTGTGTTGATGCTCGACCTCGAAGGATTGGCTCTGACCGCTAAAGAACAGGAGCTGCTGGGGCATCCGCAAGTGGGAGGCGTCATCCTGTTTGCCCGCAACTACGCGAATCCGCAGCAGGTTCGCGAACTCAACGAGGCTATTCGTGCCTGCAATCCGGCCCTTTTAATTGGGGTAGACCAAGAAGGCGGGCGCGTGCAGCGACTGCGCGAGTCCTACACCCGATTGCCGCCGATGGGCGTGTTTGCCGGGCTGTTGCGCGAGGAACCGGCAAAGGCGTTGCTCTGCGCCAGAGAATGTGGCTGGTTGATGGCCGCGGAGATGCTCTCTGCTGGGTTCGACTTCAGCTTTGCCCCGGTGCTTGACCTCAATGCAGGCATCAGTGCAGTCATTGGCAATCGCGCTTTCGGCAGTACACCAGGAGAGGTTGCTGCACTGGCGAATGCCTTCATGCAGGGCATGCACGCAGCCGGTATGGCCACCACGGGCAAGCATTTTCCGGGACATGGGAGCGTCGGCGCTGACTCCCATACTGACATTCCGATTGATACGCGCTCGCTCCAAACCATTCGCGATCAGGATCTGCAGCCATTTTCCGCGTGCCTGGGGCAACTGGATGCCGTCATGCCTGCCCATGTCATTTATTCCCAGGCGGATTCGCGCTGTGCGGGTTTTTCACCGTTCTGGTTGCAGACAGTCTTGCGCGGGGAACTGGGTTTCGATGGCGTGATCTTCAGCGACGATCTGGCGATGGCCGGTGCGGCTGCTGCCGGCGACATCGAAGCTCGGGTTGATGCGGCAATTCAAGCTGGATGCGACATGGTGCTGGTCTGCAATGACCGTGCGATGGCGCTGGCGGCATTGCAGCATCTGGAACAGCGCAGTGAACCGGCCAACCCGCGCCTGGCCCGCATGCGTCGGCAGCAGGATTTTGATCGTGAAATTCTGATGAATTCCGAGCGCTGGCTGATGGCCCGCGACATGATTCAGGCGCTGGGGTCAAACGCATGAACGACGAGATTGGCAAGGTCCTTGAAGAAGCCGAATGTCTGGCTGATGCGGACGCCCTGAATGGCATTCTGGACACTATGGCTGAACAGCTCACAAGTAAGGTGTCAGGCACCAATCCCATCGTGATGTGCGTCATGAACGGTGGGCTTGTGCTGACAGGCATGTTGCTGCCGAGGCTGCATTTTCCCCTCCAGGTCGACTATCTGCATGCTACACGCTATCGCGGTAAGCTCACGGGGGCAGACCTGCACTGGAAAGTCTTTCCCGCCTTGGAGCTGGCGGGGAGGGTAGTCGTCCTGGTGGATGACATTCTTGACGAGGGCGACACGCTCGTCGGGATCAGGGCCTACTGTCTGGCCAATGGCGCTGCGCAGGTGCTTGCAGTGGTCCTGGTGGACAAGAATCATGAGCGCCGGCATCCGGAACTGACGCGTGCCGAGATTACCGGCATGGACGCCCCCGATCGCTACTTGTTCGGCTTTGGCATGGACTACAAGGGATATCTGCGCAACGCCCCGGGTATCTACGCGGTCGCGGATTCCTGAGCGCCAGATGCCCACGCTAGGAACTCTTCGCCATTGCCCTGAAAGATCACGCGATCCAGTCGCTTCGAGAGTTGATAGCGGTACATAGGGTCGTAGTACTCCTGCAGCAGGTGGCTGATCCAGTCGCGATGCGCTTCGGTATCTCCAGTTTTGGCTTGTGCCTCTAGAGCACTGCGCATCATCTTTGCGAGAAGCGCATGGCGGTCGCCGCCCAGCCGCCGCTGAATGCGGTTGAGACTGTCCTGCAGATACTTCGAAAACATGGTGAATGACTGCGCGGGATCGGCCTTCTGGAAGCCGGCAAGATTGCTTCGGATGTAGTCGTTCAGAATAGTGTCCGCCCGCTTTTCCAAGGGTTCCCTGATGAGCGCAATCGGGGCCTGCTTCATCACGCCGTAGAGCGCAAATGGTACAGACAAGGAGCCTATCGCCTGACTTTCGTCTTCCAGAATGATGTGCTCCCAAGGTAATTGTTCCTGGCGAAGAAAGTCGATTGCCAGCGCATTTTCGAAATCGATCTGGCTCGGCTGGCTTGTAATCATGGAACCAAATGCTGAGCCGCGATGTCTGGCGAGCCCCTCGAGGTCCACCCCATTCGGCAGTCGGTGCAGCAGATGGGTCTTGGCAGATCCGGTAGGGCCGGCGATC
>CAISYX010000188.1 GCA_903889815.1 uncultured Gammaproteobacteria bacterium | reverse complement strand
GTGAGGACGCTCATGCTGACGGACCCTGGCCGTATCGATGTCGTCAACACCCAGACTGGCTCCGACAATGTCCGCTATGACCGCCCGCTGACAATCGAAGTCTGGTATCCAGCCATGGCAATGGCCGGTGCAGCGGGAACTCAGTATTCCACCGAAACACGCAATCTTTCGATCATGGCGACTCTGCATGGTTCTGCAGTTCGGGGTGCGGAGCCTCTGCGGGATGGCGACGACTTCCCGCTGATCATTCTCTCCCATGGATATCCCGGCAATCGTTACCTGATGAGCCATCTGGGGGAAAATCTGGCGAGCAAAGGGTATGTGGTGGCGTCCATTGATCACACGGACAGCACCTATCGCAATCAGCAGCCCATCGCGAGCACTCTGCACAATCGCGCCCCCGATCAGCGTTTCGTGCTGAATAGTCTGGCTGATGCCTCTGGCACCCCCGGTAGTTTTCTGGAGGGAGTCCTCGATGCCGACAACACCGGCCTGATTGGATTCTCGATGGGAGGATATGGCTTGCTGAACAATATCGGCGCGTCCTACAACGAGGCTATGATCGACGCCGAACTGTCCCCGGCCAACGGGTTGTTGCGCGAGCATACTGATGCCAATCCCGGATATCGCGAGGCGCTGGACCCGCGCATCAAGGCCGCCGTTGCCATCGCACCCTGGGGCATGAACTCCGGGTTTTTCACGACCGAGACACTGCAAAAAGTGAATGTCCCTGTCTTTTTCGTTGCCGGCACTGTCGACAGCACCGCGGGTTACGACAACGGCACACGGGCTATCTTCGAGAGCACGACAGGCACTGATCGCTATCTACTGAGTTTCATCAACGGTGGACACAGCGTTGCCGCCCCCATTCCGATCCCGCAGGAGATTCTGCAAACGGAAGACAAGGCGGGAGCCGGGCACTACGCAGACGGCGTGTGGGATACCGTACGCAGCAACAATATTCTCGCCCACTACGCAACGGCGTTCCTGGATCTTCACCTCAAGAACATGGCCGTCCGTGAGGATGTTCTGAGCGCGCTTCCAGAGCGCAGTGTCGGTTTGACGATCGAGCACCGCGCGACAGGAGAGTAGAGCCAGTCACACAGCTTCTTAAATGAAGCATGTCTGCAAGCGCCTCATGGCCTGACAATGCGCTGGCCATTGACCCAGGTCTGCGAGACCGTCGCCTTCCAGATCTCGGTCGGTGCATCGGCAAAGATGTCCTGATCGACAAGCAGGAAATCAGCTGCCTTGCCCGGTTCCAGCGTGCCCAGCAGCGCTTCCTGATGACCGGCATACGCCGCATCAATCGTGAAACTGGCCAGCGCTTCAGCGGCTGTCATGCGTTCTTCGGG
Organism: uncultured Gammaproteobacteria bacterium; assembly: GCA_903889815.1. Taxonomy (GTDB): domain Bacteria; phylum Pseudomonadota; class Gammaproteobacteria; order Pseudomonadales; family Pseudohongiellaceae; genus UBA5078. The sequence goes on along the minus strand of CAISYX010000188.1, from coordinate 1,368 downwards.
GAACCAGCCTTCCGGCGGCTCGTTCTGATGGTCCTGACGAGTGATGGATGCATGCAGGCCGAAGAATGGGTTGGGTGACTCCACTGGAAAGTCGGAGCCGTTGGCGATGATGGTGCCGGCATCAAGCAACTTGCGCCACGCATAGGCTCCTTGAATACGGAATTCACCGAGGCGGTCCTGAGCCATGTTCTTGTCGCTGGTGGCATGTGTCGCCTGCATGGATGGAATCACGCCAAGTTCTGCAAACCGCAGGATGTCTTCATAGCGCAGCACCTGTGCGTGTTCCACGCGATGTCGGCGATCACGCGTGCCGGTGGCCGGAATCAAGGCAGCAAAGTGATCCAGCACAATCTTGTTGGCGTTGTCGCCAATCGCGTGGATATTGACTTGGAAGTCTGCCCGCATTGCCTGCTCCATCGCCTTGTACAGTTCCTCCGGCTGAAGGAGCAGCAGTCCGCGATGGCCAGGCATGTCACTGTAGTCCTCGATCAGCGCGGCTCCGCGACTGCCCAGAGCGCCGTCTGCCGAGATCTTGATGCTGTTGATCGTCAGAGTGCCGTCTGCGCTGGTGAAATGGCCAGCTGCCAGCATCTGGGGCAGAGCAGGGTCGCCCGCTCCCAGCATGATATTGACGCGCACGGGGAGAGGGCCTTCCTGCAGCAGCAGTTTGTAGGCCTCGACGGTAGCGGCTGATACGCCTGCATCGTGCACGCTGGTCAGCCCTTGGGCACTCAATGACAGCAATGCACGACGAAGCGCGAATACTTGTTCTTCGACGTTCAATTGAGGAATGTTCGACGTGATAAGGTCCATCGCGTTGTCCACAAAGGTGCCAGTAGGTCGCCCTTCAGTATCGCGAATGATCTGTCCGCCATCGGGATCAACCGTTGCGGCATTCACGCCGGCCAGCGCCATGGCGGCAGAGTTGGCCCAGCCAGCATGTCCATCGACCCGACTGAGCCAGACCGGGGTATCTCCAAAGTATTCGTCCAGACTGGCAGCTGAGGGAAACTCATTGCTGTCCCACAGCACTTGATTCCAGCCACGGCCCTGGATCCATTCCAGATTACCATTGGCTTGCTGGAAGGCTCGAATGCGCTCCACGGCTTCCTCTTCGGACTCGGTGCCAGTGAGATCTACACGCAGAAGGCTTAGCCCGTAACTCAGGATATGGCCATGAGCGTCGATCAATCCGGGAATGAGTGTCTTGCCTTCGCCGTCAATGACGGTCAGCCCCTGGGTGTCGGGCAATGGTTCATCTGCCGCAAATACGCGATCTATCTTGGCGCCTGTGAACTGCAGAGCCGAGAATGTTACGAGTTCACGCTCCGCATTCACTGTGTAGCCATGCACATCGGTGATCAAGGT
>CAISYX010000187.1 GCA_903889815.1 uncultured Gammaproteobacteria bacterium | reverse complement strand
CGCTGTGGCCAGCGCCATCGGCGAGGGGTAGAAGGTCTGCACCTGGTCCGGTTTGAACTTGTTCTTCTTCAGCCACAGGCCCAGGTTCAGCATGTCCTCGTTCTCGGTGCCGGGGTGCGCCGCAATGAAATAGGGAATCAGGTACTGCACCTTGCCGGCTTTCTTCGAGAAGCGTTCAAACATGTCCTTGAAGGCATCATAGGAACCGATGCTCGGCTTCATCATCTTCGACAGAGTGTTCTCTTCACTGTGCTCCGGGGCGATCTTCAGATAGCCGCCCACATGGTGGGTCACGAGTTCCTCCACATACTCCGGATCGCGCAGCGCCAGGTCATAGCGCAGGCCCGAGGCAATGGCCACGCGCTTGATCCCGGGAATCATGCGGGCTTTGCGGTAGAGCGCCGTGGTGTGCTTGTGATCCGTCTCCAGGTGCTGGCAGATGGTGGGGTACACGCAGGACAGGCGCCGGCAGTTCCTCTGGATCGTCTCTGACTTGCAGTTCAGGCGGTACATGTTGGCTGTCGGCCCGCCCAGGTCGGAGATGGTGCCGGTGAAGCCTGGCACCTGGTCACGGATGTTTTCGATTTCCTTGAGGATGGACTCTTCGGAGCGGCTCTGGATGATACGGCCTTCGTGTTCGGTGATGGAACAGAAAGTACAGCCGCCGAAGCAGCCGCGCATGATGTTCACGCTCGTCTTGATCATGTCATAGGCAGGTATTTTTGCATCGCCATATACCGGGTGCGGACGGCGCTGGTACGCCAGGTCGAACACGCCATCCATCTCGTCGGTTTCCAGCGGGATGGGCGGCGTGTTCACCCAGATTTCCTTGGTGTCGTGCTTTTGCACCAGCACCCGCGCATTGTACGGATTCGCCTCCTGGTGCAGCACGCGGGAGGCATGGGCATACAGCGCCGGATCATTGCGCACCTTGTTGAAGGAGGGCAGGCGGATGTAGGTGGTGTCCTTGTCCAGATCATTCTTGCGATGCAGGGGCATGGGGATGATGCGCACAGGACTTGGCGCGTCAACATCCACAGGCTCTTCCTTGGTGGCGCAGCTCTGGGTTTCCGGATCCTTCATTTCGTAGGGGTTGGGAATGGCGTCAATCTTGCTCGGCCAGTCGATCCGGGTGGAGTCGATCTCCGTCCAGCCCGTCGGCACGGCATCGCGCACGATGGCGGTGCCGCGGATGTCCGTCATGTCCTTCAGGCTCTCGCCGGCAGCCAGGCGATGAGCCACTTCCACGACGGCCCGCTCGGCATTGCCATAGAGCAGGATGTCGGCATTGGAGTCGATCAGCACCGACTTGCGGACCTTGTCGCTCCAGTAGTCGTACTGGGCAATGCGGCGCAGGCTGGCTTCGATGCCGCCAATCACGATGGGCGTCTTGTAATAGGCCTCGCGGCAGCGCTGGCTGTAGACAATCACCGAGCGGTCCGGCCGCTTGCCTGCTTCGCCGTGGGGGGTATAAGCGTCATCGGTGCGGATGCGCAGGTCGGCCGTGTAGCGATTGATCAGCGAGTCCATGTTGCCGCCGGTCACACCGAAGAACAGATTCGGTTCGCCCAGTGCCTTGAAGGGTTCGGCGGAGTCCCAGGCCGGCTGCGCGATGATGCCCACGCGAAAGCCCTGAGCCTCCAGCATCCGGCCGATGACCGCCATGCCGAAACTTGGATGGTCCACGTAGGCATCGGCGGTGACGATGATGATGTCGCAGCTGTCCCAGCCCAGGGCGTCCATTTCGGCTCGCGACATCGGCAGATAGGGTGCCGTGCCGTAACACTCCGCCCAGTACTTGGGCCAGGAGAACAGGTGGCGGGGAGCTTGTGAATCGCGCGATTGCGTGGCGTGCTGTGTCATGGTTGTCCGGGGGTCAGAAACTGCAGGAAAGGCTCCAGCGGAAAGCGCTGGTTGTTTAGGCTCAGGCTGCCATCGTGCAGCCCGGCATTCAAGGTAATGGTGTCCTGGTCGCGCAGCAGCAAACCCTGCGCCACATACGCAGCCACGGCAGGTGCCAAGGGACCGCCGGCGAAGGCTGCTTCGTTCATCGAAAGAGCCAGCGTGAGGCGGACCAGGCGCAAAGCGCGGGCCAGACTCACGCGGCGCATCACCAGGGCGCTGGGCTCGCCCGGCCAGTACAAGGCAAAATCCGCATGCACCGGCTGGCCATCCAGAAGCAGGTCGACCTGCATGTTCTGCGTCAGGGGATGCTGTGCCAGCGTCAGCGTGAAGTCCTGACTCTGCTGTGCGACATAGGCCTGCAGTTCGGCGGGCGGCATCACATTCAGCAGCGGCTGGGTGTCACGCAGCATCGTCAGATAGTTCACCACGGCGTGCTGATCGATGCATTCGAGGCGCGCGTCCACTTTAAGCTGTGTCACGGCCAGTGCGCTCTGCACCGTGTCAATTTCCAGGAACTGCTGCAGATTCAGTGTCGGGCCCCTTCCATCGATGCCAGGCGAAGCATTGGCCGCATAGTTCAACCGAATCCCCAGCAGACTCACGTTCTGCGCCGGGGCCGCCTGCGAGACCATGGCGAATTCGTCGGCGAAAATGCCCAGTGTGCCTGGCAGGGGGGAATGGGCGAGGTTTTCACTGTGCATTTGAATGACTGGCGCGACCACTTCCAGTG